>NZ_JAODBU010000007.1:0-269449 GCF_025336545.1 Eubacterium album
ACGTGCAGCTGACTGATACTAATAGGTCGAGGGCTTAACCATAAGGAAGGAATTTGAGGAAAAGTTATCCAAGGAAGGAAAGAGATTGGAAGATTAGTTGGTGTGCAGTTTTGAATGTATAATCAAAACAGAAAAAGAAAAAAGAAATAATCCTCGATAGCTCAATGGTAGAGCACTCGGCTGTTAACCGAGGGGTTGTAGGTTCGAGCCCTACTCGGGGAGTTTTTATTGTATAAGGAAGTAAACAGAGAAGAAATGAGGCTCCATGGTCAAGCGGTTAAGACACCGCCCTTTCACGGCGGTAACAGGGGTTCAAATCCCCTTGGAGTCATTAAAGATAGAAGAAACAGAAAAAGGAAACAAGAAAGCAAAGACATGCCGATGTGGCTCAATTGGCAGAGCAGCTGATTTGTAATCAGCAGGTTAACGGTTCGAGTCCGTTCATCGGCTTTTTTGGACCTGTAGCTCAGTTGGTTAGAGCAACCGGCTCATAACCGGTCGGTCCTGGGTTCGAGTCCCCGCAGGTCCATTGAACTCAAAAGAAAAGAAGAAAACAGCAAGGGATCTTAGCTCAGCTGGGAGAGCACCTGCCTTACAAGCAGGGGGTCACAGGTTCGAGCCCTGTAGGTCCCATCAAGGCGAAAAGCCTGAGGAAGCCGGCGTGGCGGAACTGGCAGACGCGCAGGACTTAAAATCCTGTGGTAGCAATATCGTACCGGTTCGATTCCGGTCGCCGGCATAGACAAGCAACTTAGGTTGCTTGTTTTTTTATGCATTAGTTTATATTTTAAGGTATTGTCTTAAAATATTGCTTAATGTTGAATAGTTTATAATTAGTATTAGTATAAGATACATCTGAAAAATTAAAGAAGGTATGAGGGAAAAATAATGAAAAAATTATTATATGCAGTTACAAGCATATGTTTGATGACGGGAATTATATTTTGTAATAATGTGAATACAGAGGCAAAAGTAATCAATAACAAAATTGTTTATGCTAAAAATAATGAAAATGGAATAGCAATAAAATGGGATGTAGTTAGAAATGCGACAAAGTATGTAGTTTATAGAACTAATCAGGATGGAAAGTTTGAAGAATATGATACAGTAAATTATGGAAATAAATATTTAGATGAAAATGTTGAAACAGGTGAAGAATATAGATACGTTATATATTCATATAGGTATTCAAAAAAAATTGCAGAAAGTGATGAATCGGAGAAAATAGTTGGAGATCCAAAGACAGTAACAAACGTTACTGCAAAAACAGGAAAGGGTGATGAAATTTGTATCACTTGGGATATTAATCCATATGCGTCAGGATATTATGTATATAAAAGTTCAGATAATAAAAATTGGGATAAAATAGGAACAGTATATGAAAATGAAGGAAAATATATTGATAAAAATACAGAATATAACATATTAAATAATAGTACTAAATTAAATGCAAAGTTAGTATATAAATACAAAGTAAAGGCATTTGAAAATATAGATGGAATAACATATACAAGTAAAATATCTAATAGTTATGGAATGGCTATTCAGGAAAAAGGAATTGATGTATCACATCACAATGGAAAAATTGATTGGAAAAAAATAAAAAAATCAGGCGTTGATTTTGCAATGATTCGTATAGGGTATGGAGATTCTAAAAAGGGTGGAATAAAGGATAAAAAATTTAAATATAATATGAAAAATGCAAAAGCTAATGGAGTAGAGATTGGCGTATATTTTTATAGTTATGCTGATAACATACGTGAAGCAAAGAAGGAAGCAAAATATGTAATTAAGAAAATGAAAAAATATAATATTGATTATCCAATAGCATATGATTTTGAAAATGATTACAGAAGAAAGCGAAAATTAAAAAAGAAAAACACAAAAATTATTGATGCATTTTGCAAGACAGTAGAAGATGCAGGATATAATACAGTAATATATTCCGATGCAAACTATTTTAGAGATTTCTTATATACAAAGAAATTGGCAAAATATGGGCTTTGGGTTGCAAGATGGACATATGATAAGAATGATTTTAGAGATTATGATTTAGAAAATGTACTTATTTGGCAATACTCAGATAAAGGTAGAATTAAAGGATGTGATTATCCGTTAGACTTAAATGCGAGCTTTATTTGTAAAAATGACAATTAAATTAATAATTTTACATATTTTTAATTAAACTGATTAGAGAATATAAGCTAATTGTATAATTTTAATAAATAGTATATTATTTAATAAAAAACAATAAAAACAAAAATAAAAAACTCACAAAAATAAAAAAATTCACAAAAATAAAAAACTCAACTAATTATAATAAAATTGGTTAATTATATTGACATCTTATGAAATTTAATGTAAAATACACAATGTCGCGTAAAACGATATTGTATGTACGTGTAGCTCAGCTGGATAGAGCGTCTGGCTACGGACCAGAAGGTCGTGGGTTCGAATCCTGTCACGTACATTGAAATCCTCTAGATTTATCTAGAGGATTTTTTATTATGCATAATTTAGTATATAGGATATAAAAGAATAGTATTGCAAAGTCATAAAAAATAGAAGAATAGTATTACAAATTTGTATAAAAAAATAGAAATAAAGTATTATAAATTTGTATTAAAAAATAGAAGTATAGTGTTACATATTTGTATTAAAAAAATAGAAATAAAGTATTGCAAATTTATATTAATAAATTAGAAAAATTTTATAAGAAAATATCTAAATTTTTGCTGGTATATGTTTTAATGGTTTTGATTAATGAAAATTAACATTAATTAATGCTAATTTTATATAAGAACTTAGAAATAGGAGAGTTTTAAATGCAAGAAGATTTGTCTATGAATATAAAGAAAAAAGTAATGAAATTATTAATATGTATAGTATTAACATTGATGTTGGCCGTTGGTTGTGAAAATATCGAAAATACAAATTTTAATAATGAAAATCAAAATGTTAGTTATAATATAGAAACAGATTTAAATAGTTCAAAAAGTGAAAATAGATCAGAAGAAAGCACTGAAGAATATGATAACATTTCATTAAATGATGGAGAATGTAATATATATGTACTGGATGTAGGACAGGGGAGTAGTACATTAGTTGAAGCAGATGGTGAATATATGCTTATAGATGGTGGAGACTCAGATAAGTCATCATATGTAGTAAGTTATCTGAAGGAGAAAAAAATTACAAATTTCAAGTATGTAATTGCAACACATTATGATGCAGATCATTTAAATGGAGTGGTAGGGGTGTTGAATGTATTTGATGTCGAAAATGTTATTGATCCGCAATATACAGCTACAACAAGAGTATATAATTCATTTACTAATATTATTGATACTAAAAAGATAAATCAAATAAAACCGATTGTAGGAGAAACATATTCACTAGGAAGAGGTGAATTTACTATAATATCACCAAATTCATCAGGATATAGCAATGTGAATGACTATTCTGTAGGAATACGGTTTAAATATAACAATAAAAGCTTTTTAGTTGCAGGAGATGCAACTAGTGTTTCAGAAGAAGAAATTGTAAATAATGGAATAGATATAAATTCTGATGTTTATATAGTAAATCACCATGGAAGTAGTGGATCGAGTTCAAGCGAATTTTTAAATAAAATCAATCCTAAATACGCAGTAATAAGTGCAGGAAAAGGAAATTCATATGGACATCCGGCATACAAAACATTAGAAAAACTTAATAAAATAGGGGCAAAAATATATAGAACGGATATTGAGGGTGAAATTGAATTTTCATTTTCAAAAAAAGAAATTAAGTTTAATAAAGATTCGTATAATAAGTTGGAGCCTGGAGAAAAATTAAATAATTCAGATGAAAATAATCCGGATAATAAAATTGAAACATCTAATGTAAATGATAATCAGAATGACATAAATATGGATTCAAATGATTCGGAAAATAGCGTAAATTATATATTAAATAAAAATACTAAAAAAATTCATAAAACTGATTGCAATAGTGTAAAAAATGTGAGTGAGAATAATAAAGTATATTTTGATGGCACACTAGATGAAGCAGAGGCACAAGGATATAGTAAGTGCCAAAATTGTTTGAAAAATGAATAAATAAAAATATATGAGGCATAATATCCATGTGACAAAAAATGAATTAAAGAATTTAGGAGGACATTATGTCAAAAAAATATTCGAATGAATTTTCAAATTCAAAAAATAGTACTTCAAATGTAGAAAACAAGATTTCAGACAATTCTGCATCAAAAAATTCAACATCAAAAAACTCAACTTCAAAGAGTTCAACATCAAAGAACTCGACTTCAGAAAAAGATTGTTCTGATAAATACTAATATAATTAAAAAATTTTTAGTAGAGGTATTTTGTAATTAAGGGCAAAATGCCTCTATATTTTTATACTTTTTTATGAGGGTTTGAAATGAAAGGCTTATTTTTTAGTTTATATAAATTTAGATAACTATATAAATAAAATAATAATATTTATATATTGAACTTTTACTGCAAAAAAATAATGATTAATGCAAATATATATAATGCATAATGAATATAAACAATTTTACATATGTGGTCTGGAATATGATACAATAATTAGGATTGTTAATTTTTATGAGAGAAGGAGAAAAAATAAAATGAAAAAAGCACTTATTATAGGGGCAGGCCCGGCAGGATTAACAGCAGCATATGAGTTAATTGTTAAATCAAAAGACATACAGGTAATTGTGTTTGAAGAGAGTGATAGTTTTGGTGGAATTTCAAGGACAGTAGAGCATAATGGAAACAGAATGGATATGGGAGGTCATAGATTTTTTTCAAAAATACCGGAAGTTAATGAATGGTGGGAAAACATGCTTCCAATGCAGGGAAAACCATCTATGGATGACAAGATTTTAGATAGAGATGTAACACTTTGTAAAAATGGACCGGATCCGGAAAAAGAAGATAAGGTAATGCTATCAAGGAATAGGGTATCCAGAATATTTTTTGATGATAAATTTTATGATTATCCGGTATCATTAAAAATAGAAACGTTAAAGAATATGGGATTTATGACAACTATGCAAGTAGGTTTTAGTTATATTGCATCATTGATACATAAAAGACCCGAAGATAATTTAGAAAATTTTTATATTAATAGATTTGGGAAAAAATTGTATTCAATGTTTTTTGAATATTACACAGAAAACCTTTGGGGAAGGCATCCAAGTGAAATTGATGCATCGTGGGGAAGCCAAAGAGTTAAAGGGTTGTCAGTAGTTGCAATTATAAAAGATATTTTGGGGAAAAGGGCTAACAAGAAGAACAGGCAGGTTGAAACATCTTTAATTGAGGAATTTAAATATCCCAAGTTAGGACCAGGTGAATTATGGGATGTTACAGCGGAAAAAATACAGGAATTAGGTGGAATTATCATTAAAAATGCTAAAGTAACAAAAGTATGGAAAGATAATGATAACAGGATAATTAAACTTACGTATGAGGAAAACGGAATTGAAAAAGAAATGTATGGAGATTATTTCATATCGTCTATGCCGGTTAAAGATTTAATTTTGGGAATGAATGATGTTCCTGACAATGAAAGAAGAATTGCAAAAGGATTACCATATCGTGATTATATGACACTGGGAGTGTTAGTATCAAAATTAAATTTGAAAAATAAAACAAAAATAAAAACAGTTTCTAACATTGTTCCTGATTGTTGGGTATATGTGCAGGATAGAAGAGTAAAGATGGGCAGGTTCCAGATTTATAATAATTGGTCTCCGTATTTGGTTAAGGATTTAAAGAATACAGTATGGATTGGATTAGAATACTTTGTTACAGAAGGGGATAAGTTCTGGAATATGACAGAAAAGGAATTTTCAGATTTTGGTGTTTCGGAAATGTTAAAAATGGGACTGATAAATGATAAAAAAGAAGTTATAGATACACATATGGAAAGAGTGAAGAAAGCATATCCGGCATATTTTGATACATATAACGAAATAGATACGCTAATTTCGTATATTAATAATATAGATAATCTTTATTGTGTAGGTAGAAATGGGCAACATAGATATAATAATATAGATCATTCTATGGTAACGTCTTTTGAAGCAGTAAAGAACATTTTAAATGGAAACAAAGATAAATCAAATATTTGGAATGTTAATACAGAGCAGGAGTATCATGAAGAAACAAAGTAAAACAAACATAGCAAAAAGCAATGGACTAACAAATAAATTTGAAAAATTATACACTACAAATTTAAATGAACTTTCAGAAATAGAAATAGAGAAAATATGTATGCGAATATTGTTGATTGGAAGTATTGCAAAATTGATTTATAGCCTTATAGTTCCATGTAATATTTCTAGACATGACTTAGGGTTTATTTCTGATTGGAAAACAATAGAAAATGGACACTTAGGATATATACAATATATTTATCAATACAAACATTTGCCGGATTTTTCACCTGAAGGAATGGTTCAATTCTACCATCCACCATTTTTTTATATTGTTTCGGCAATTTTAATGGGGATTACAATGATGTTCGAAACAAACGTTATATTTGCATTTGACGTAATACAAGTATTTGTTACTTTGATTGCAATATATACAACAATGCTCTTGTTTGTGATGGCAAAAAAGATTGGAATTAAGGGAAGAAACTTAGTATTTTTAGCAACATTTTTTTCGTTTTGTCCTATTTTTTACATATTAGGGGTAACTCTTAATAATGATATGCTGATGATAATGCTAAGTGTTTTAGCAATGTATTTTACATTGTGTTGGTGTGAAAATCATTCCCTTAAAAATATAATAGGCATTGCAATATCTATGGGACTTGCAATGATGACTAAAACTTCTGCAGGTATCATTGCACCAGCTATAGGTTTTGTATTTTTACACGAATTAATAGTAAATAAAAATATGAGAAAAAAACTGATAATACAATTTGTATTATTCGGGATTATATGTGTTCCTTTAGGAATGTTCTGGGCTATAAGAAATAATGTACTTTACGGAATACCGTTTAATTATGTATTTGATCCAAAAAGTGATGAAATGTATTTAGGATATCATACTTTAATTGATAGGATTGGTTTGCCAAGTATTTATGAACTATTTGGGTATAGAATTGACATTTCACAAACTGATAAATATTATAATATCTGGGGACAAACAATGATGACAATGGTGTTTGATGAAGGAATTCTAAGTATTAAATCAATTCCTGAATGGGTAATGGGAATACTTATGATGTGGAGCTCTACAATTCTTTATATTATGGGATTAGTTTCTACTGTGAAAGGAATAGTAGATAAAAAAATCAACATAAATAGAAGGATTTTGTTTATAATCAGTTTTTGGAGTGTATTTATAAGTTACATAATATTTTGCTTTAAATATCCTTATATTTGCACGATGAACTTTAGATATATAGTAATAACCCTGGTATCAGGAATGATGATGCTTGGATTAATGGAAAATAATAAGCAATGTATGAAAGCTAATAACAAAAAAAAGAGTATAACCACTGTTTTGTTTAATCTGTGCGTTATAGTCACAAGTATTTGTAGTTTTATATTATTTATTGTTTGTGCAGAAAGCCCATATTAATATAAAAATGTTTAATATTTATAAAAAAGAAAAGGAATAGCATATGAAAAAATATAATTTTGTTGCACCGTGCCATTTTGGAATTGAAGCGGTACTTAAAAGAGAAATTCAGGATTTAGGATATGATATCGTTAAAGTTGAAGATGGAAGAGTCACATTTGAGGGAGATATTTCAGCTGTATGTAGGGCAAATGTTTTTTTGAGAACTGCAGAGAGAGTGTTACTTCAGGTAGGACGAGTTAAGGCGACAACTTATGACGAATTGTTTGAAGCCGTAAAAGCTATGGATTGGGAAGAGTATATACCTGAGGATGGAAAATTCTGGGTGAAAAAGGCAAGCTCTATAAAAAGTAAGTTATTTAGTCCTTCTGATATACAAAGAATTGTAAAAAAGGCTATGGTAGAGAAATTGAAATTAAAGTATAGAGTAAACAGATTTGCAGAAACAGGAAATGAGTATCCTTTAAGAGTTGTTTTTTACAAGGATGAAGCTATTATAGCGCTTGATACTTCAGGTGATTCTTTACATAAAAGAGGATATCGTAAAAATACGGCTAAAGCACCTATTTCAGAGACTTTGGCAGCAGCATTAATAATGCTTACACCTTGGAACAAAGACAGAATTTTAGTTGATCCATTTTGTGGAAGTGGAACATTTCCAATAGAGGCAGCGTTAATAGCAGCAAATATTGCACCAGGAATGAATAGAGAATTTACTGCAGAAAACTGGGATAATCTTATTGAAAAGAAATTATGGTATGACGCAATAAATGAAGCAAATGATATGATAAATGATGATATAGAAGTAGATATTCAAGGCTATGATATAGATGGAGAAGTAGTAGAATTTGCCCGAAAAAATGCTGAACTAGCAGGTGTAGACCATTTGATTCATTTCCAAAGAAGACCGGTTAGTGAATTAAGACACAGCAAAAAATATGGGTTTATTATAACAAATCCACCTTATGGAGAAAGATTAGAAGAAAAAGAACAATTACCTCCAATATATCAGGCGTTAGGTAGACAGTACAAGGCACTTGACAGTTGGTCTGCATTTGTAATAACGTCATACGAAGATACTGAAAAATATATGGGGTTAAAAGCAACTAAAAATAGAAAAATATACAATGGAATGATTAAAACATATTTTTATCAGTTTATGGGACCAAAACCGCCTAAAAAGAAGGAAAATTTGCGATAAATGGCGGAATGCTTTAATATTTGTTTGAAAAAAGATAGGAGAGAGATAAAAATGAAAGAAATAATTTTTGCAACAACAAATCAAAATAAAGTAAGAGAAGTAGGAATGATGTGCAATAATCCTGATTTGAAATTGTTAACTTTAAAGGATATTGGCTTAGATGTAGATATTGTAGAAGATGGAAGTACATTTGAAGAAAATGCAATAATTAAAGCAAAAACAATTATGGAAATGACAGGAAAAATAGCTTTAGCAGATGACTCAGGTCTCGAGGTTGATTATTTAAATGGAGAACCAGGAATTTATTCAGCGAGATATTTAGGGGAAGATACACCTTATTCAGAAAAAAATGCCGACATTATTAGAAGACTTGAAGGAGTAGAGGGAAGTGACAGAAGTGCCAGATTTGTGTGTGCAATGGCTGTAGCATTTCCTGATGGAAGAATAAGGACATGTCGAGGAACTATTGAGGGAGTAATAGATTATAAGGAAAAAGGAACAAATGGATTTGGATATGATCCAATAGTTTATGTGCCTGAATATGGGTTGACAACAGGTGAAATGGAGCCTGAACTAAAAAATAGTATTAGTCATAGAGGAAAAGCTTTAGAACAGGTAAAAAAGATACTTGAGGAAGAATTGCAGTAATTGATAAACGAATAAAGTTAGTGTTTGAAAGTGGTGTTAATATGAAGAGAGTATTAGTTGTAAGTGATTCGCATGGAAATATGGGAAATTTAAGTGAAGTAATAAAAAGATCTAAAGATATTGATATGTTAATTCATCTTGGAGATATACAGGGAGAAGATGAATTACTACGTTCTATGTGCAATTTCCCAGTTGAAATTGTACGTGGAAATTGTGACTTTGAAACAAATAATAAATTATACTTGACAATTGAGCTAGAATGTCATAAGATATTCGCGACCCATGGACATGCCTACGGCGTTGAATGGGGAATAGAAAGATTGTCATATGCAGCTTTAGAAGAAGGTTGTGATATTGCGATGTATGGACATACACATGTTCCGGAAATTATTCAGGGAGATGACATTACGGTTATAAATCCCGGAAGTATTTCAAGACCGCGACAGATGAACCATAAACCAAGTTATATTTTGATGGAATTACTTGACAATGGGGAAGTTTTTTACAATCTAAATTACTTTGAAAAATAAGTGATTAAAAAAATAAAAAAAGTTTAAAAAAGTTGTTGACAAGTTGAAATACATAATATATAATACATCATGTTGCTGCTGAAAAACACAGAACAAAACAGCAACGAAGACGCGAAGTACTAACACCAATCGGGGTGTGGCTCAGCTTGGCTAGAGCGCTTGATTTGGGATCAAGAGGTCGCAGGTTCGAATCCTGTCACCCCGACTTCGCGGGTGTAGTTCAATGGTAGAACACTAGCCTTCCAAGCTAGATACGTGGGTTCGATTCCCATCACCCGCTTTGCTTATTAGAGAGCCTTGTGAAAGTTGATTCTCTATGTAAGCTGAGAGGTTAACACCTAGAAGTTAATGAATGTGCGTGTCCGTAGCTCAGCTGGATAGAGCAACGGCCTTCTAAGCCGTGGGTCGGGGGTTCGAATCCCTTCGGGCACATTGTTCTGGAAAGAAGCCAGATGCTGTGGTGGCTATAGCGCAGTTGGTTAGCGCGCCAGATTGTGGCTCTGGAGGCCGAGGGTTCGAATCCCTCTAGCCACCTTTCACAATGGGCTATCGCCAAGCGGTAAGGCACAGGACTTTGACTCCTGCATTCGCTGGTTCGAATCCAGCTAGCCCAGTTATTGGGCAACCAAGTAAAACATTATATGGGCCACTAGCTCAGGTGGTAGAGCACTTGACTTTTAATCAAGTTGTCCGGGGTTCGAGTCCCCGGTGGCTCACTGACAGGTGTAAGAAATCTTACACCTGTTATTTTTTGAAATGATTTAGCGGGTGTGGCGGAATTGGCAGACGCGCCAGATTTAGGTTCTGGTGGGAGACCGTGCAGGTTCAAGTCCTGTCACCCGCATGAAAAAGGATTGTCGATTGCGACAATCCTTTTTGTTTTTGAAGAATTACTAAAAAATCAAATAAAAAGCTACCTTTAATTAAAAGGAGATATATGGTATTATTTATTATGCTATTCACATGGGATATTAGAATCGAAGAATAAGAAAAGCCAATAGATATGGAGGAGAAAAAGGTGGAAAAAGAATTTAGAGACAAGGTTCTTAGATTTGGATTAATAACATTAGTTATATGCATTTTATTGGAAATTTTTGTGTTTAACTATAAGAGCTTTACGTTGTTGGGAGGTAAATATAATCAAAGGACAATTCCAGTGTCGGAAGCACAGGTTACAGGTGCAAGTGAGAGTAATGGAGTATATACTGCATCGAACAAGGAAATAGCAGTAAAGTTTCCGGTAAATGATTATGTTAAAACGATAAAGTTTAATATGGAATCTGCTGATGGTGGAAAAGAACAAACAGATGTAAGTATCGCATATACAGAAAGCGCACATAGAGACTCAGATAGGTATAGCAATAAAAAGATGAATATAGTTAAATCTATGCCTGAAACAAAATATGCTACTTGTAGTTTTACAGGTGAAACATATACGATTACCATGAAAATAGAATCTGAAGCAAATCAGAGGTATACAATTACAGGTTTGACTATAAATGAAAAAATCCCATTTAAATTTTCTTTTATCAGAGTTTTTATGATATTTATCATAATGGTTTTGGGATATGTATTTGCTAAATATCCAGGACTTGATGGAAGAATGAATCTGAAGAAAAAAAGTCAAAAGGCGGTAGTTATATTTGCAGTAGTTGTATCAGCGTTAACACTTACATTTATTGCAAAAATGTATACAGATGATTTGTTTAAAACAGAAGAAGTTGTGACGAATCAGATAAATCAGGAATTAGTTGATGCGTTTGAAAAAGGACAGGTATCATTGCTTGATCCTGTTCCGCAGGCGTTACTCGATGTGGATAATCCGTATGATTGGACGCAAAGAACGACAATGGGAGAATCATACAAATGGGATCATTTGCTTTATAATGGAAAATATTATTCATATTATGGAATAACAACAGTTTTAACGTTATTTATGCCATATCATAAGATTACGGGAAAATATTTTTCTACGGCCTTAGCGACTTACATTTATAGTATGATAGCGTTGATTTTTATAGCATTAATATATATAAGCGTTGTAAAAAACTGGTTTAAAAAGATTCCGTTTAGGATGACTATAATGGGATTGTTTACAACGTTGATAATTAGTGGAGTTACATTAAATGTTGTAAGACCTAAGTTTTACGAATTAGCATCAGCATCAGGACTTTGCTTTACAGCGATAGGAATGTTCTTTATTATAAACAGTGGAATTTTTCAGAAAAAGAAAATTAAAAAAAGTTTCCTGTTTTTGTCTGCGCTGTTTATGGGATTAGCAGTTCTTGCAAGAGTTACAGCTGTATTTTGGTGCTTCGCATGTGTAATATGGATTTTATATGGATTAATTCAGAACAATAAGCAAAATGGAAAGAATGCAATAGAGATTATCAAATATGTTTTGGCAGCAGGTGTGCCTTATGTTGTATTTGGATTAATTCAAATGTGGTACAATTATGCAAGATTTGGTAGTGTTTTTGATTTTGGAATTCAATATTCATTAACAATAAATGATTTTACTCAGGCAAAATCAACTATTGAATTGGTTATGGTTGCTGTTGTAAATACATTGTTAGTTATACCGACTATTAATTCAACATTTCCGTTCATACATGGTAATTATGACTCAATGCAGCTTAATGGGTATTATTTTGTGGATACACCATGTACAATGGGATTGATTGCAAGAGGACTTCCAATACTTTCAGTTCTATATGCACCGAAACTTGCTAAGAATTTTGATAAAAAAGAGAAGATAAAACTTGCATTGACATGGCTTATACCTGGAATTATATTCCCGTTAATAATGGTTTCAATGACATGGGAAAATGGTTATTCCATAAGATACGGATGTGATTATGCATGGCAGTTTATGATGGCGGGATTGGCAGTTATGTTCTATGTTTGTGGAAATATGAAGAATGAACAACTAAAAAAATGGATATACCGAGTTTTTGTATTATGTACGATATGGGCTGTTATAAGTACGATTGCAGCAAGTATTGCTGTTACACCTGAGAGCACATTAACATATTATGATAATGAAAAAGGTATGAGAATATATTGTCATTTAAGAAATCTAATAATGTTTTGGAACTAAATGATTGTGGTGAAATTAAAAAATTAATGAAAAGCCTCATTAGTATACTTACTTTTAAAAGTTAGCACAAAAAAATCTAACGATTAGAAGCCGGGACATTAATGAGGCTTTTTATTTAGTTAGCACAAAAAAACTAAAAGATATAATTTTTCAAAAAAAAGTGTAACCTGATATGAAATTATCGTGTCTATAGATATATAAGATAAAAATAATAAAACTAATTAGAAAGGGATAAAAATGAATACTAAAAAGAAAAATTATATAGAAGGTTTAGATGCAATGAGAGGAATCGCAATTCTGGGAGTTGTTTTTTATCATTTAATACCAGGCAAATTTCCAGGAGGATTTCTTGGAGTCAATATGTTTTTTGTTTTATCAGGATATTTGATTTATAAAGGGGCAGAATGGGAAGTGACTAATGGAAAATATTCTGTTCAAAAATTTTACATGAAACGAATAAAGAAAATTTTCCCACCATTAATAATTATGATATGCTCGGTGTGTGGAATGTTAGCGATATTTATACCGGAAGTGTTAAAAGGAAAAACAAGTGAAATTATTAGCGTTTTTGGAGGATATAATAATTTGTGGCAAATTCAACAAAATGCATCATATTTTGCCAGAATGAGTAACCAGTCGCCATTTACACATTTATGGGCTATAGCTATAGAAATGCAATTTTATATTGTTTGGCCTGTACTGTTTTTCATGATAAAACGTAGTGAAAAGTACTTTTCTAAAAAGAAAACTTTAATAATAATTGCTTTAGTAGTGTTAGTTGGCGGAGCGTGGATGAGTGTTTTGTATAGTCCACAAAATGATGTATCAAGATTATATTATGGGACAGATACAAGAATGTTTTCGCTTTTGATGGGAGTGCTTGTAGCAATTATACAAAATAATTTAAAGCATAGCGAGTCAAAAATAGTTTCATATGCCAAAAACATTTTTTTAGTAATGTTAAGTGTGTTATGCATATGTGGATACTTTATTGTAGAAGGACAGAGCGCATATGTATATTTAGGAGGACTGTTCGTAAATAGTGTTATTTGTGCATTAATTGTTTTACTGATGTCTGGCAGTGGATTTAGTAGAGTAATTGAAAAGAGCCCTCTAACTATTGTTGGAAAGATAAGTTATGAAATATATTTATGGATGTATCCTATTATATTTATCTTTGGATATTATAAGGCAAATTATGGAATCACATCATGGGTAATACAGATATTGTTGATTTTAGGTATTGCAATAGTTCAAAATTGCTTTACAAAACGTTTAAACACCAATCGAATAAGAGGCAAAAAAAATAAATTTGTTAAAAGTTATTTAGCTAAGAGTTATTTATCTGCATGTATAGTTTTGATTATGTGTATTTTGACTGTTAGATGTGACTTGTCAAAGGTATTGAATAGAACATTAATAAAAGCTGATGAAAACAAAGTAGTAAGTGAGATGAAAAATGAAAACAATTATGAGAAAAAAAATAATGACATAGCAAATAATCAAGAACCTGTAACTTTAAAAAATGAACAAGTGAATAATAAAGATTATACTAATGAAAAAAAGAAAAAAACAAAAAAGCAGCAAATTAAAAATGAAAAAATTACAATAATAGGAGATTCTGTATTGTTAGGAGCATCAGCCGAAGTGAAAAAAATAAATCCTAATATAATTATTGATGCAAAAGTATCAAGACAGGTATCACAGGCAAAAGATATTGTTAAGAATTTAGAAAGAGAAGGAAAACTAGGAGATATTGTTGTTATTGCATTGGGAACAAATGGAACATTTTCTTCTTCGACAGGAAAAGAATTGATTAAAGCTATTGGTGCAAAGCGACAGATATATTGGGTAAATGTTTTTGGCGAACATTTGCAGTGGCAGGAAGAATCAAATCATATGATTGAAAGCATTGTAAACGAATATAAAAATGTGAATTTAATAGATTGGTCAACATATGGAGAAAGTCATAAGGACTGGTTTGTGAATGATGGAATTCATTTAACAGAATCGGGGTGTAAGGCTTACGCAACGTTGCTATATAATAATATTTTAAATAATATAAATACGGATAACTGAAAATAGATTTTAGTAAGGAAATTAAAATGAAAAATTCGTCAATTAATCAAAAAAAAATAAATGAAATAGTGGATGATGAAGTTATTATCAAACAATTTTTTGAAAGGGATGAAAGAGCAATTGTAAATATAGAACAAAAATATGGTAAATATTGTTATTCAATAGCTTTTAGAATTTTGTTAAATGAAAAAGATACAGAGGAGTGTATAAATGATACATGGCTGAAAGTTTGGGATTCCATACCACCGATAATTCCGGAGATTTTATCAGCGTTTATTGGAAAAATAACAAGAAATCAGGCAATTAATAAATATAAATATGAAAATGCAAGCAAAAGAGTTAATTCAAGAATTGAAAAGACATTAGATGAATTAAATGAGTGCGAAATTCTATTGAATAATAATGTGAGTGAAGAAATGGATAGAAAAGAATTAGAAAATTCAATTAATAAATATCTCGAAAAACTGCCAAAACAAAAAAGACAAATATTTGTACGAAGATATTTTTATTTGGATGAAATAAAAGAAATTGCGGATAGGTTTAATCTTAAAGAGTCGGCAGTAAAAGTGTTATTGCATAGAATGAGAAGAAAATTAAAGAGCTATTTGGAAAATGAAGGATATGAAATATATTAAGGAGAATAGGCATGGACAATAAAAAAGAAAAAATCAGTAATTTAGAATTGCTGGAAGCTATGAGTGGAATTAATGAAAAATATTTAAAAGAGGCAGATTCTTTATGCATTAAAAAAAAGAATTATTGGCATATGGCAGTTGCGGTTGCAGCAGTAATTATATGTACAATAATAATTCCTAATATAAATGAATCAACAGCATATGCTATGCAAAAAATACCTTTTGTAGGTGCATATTTTGAAATGGTCACATTTAGGCAATATAAATTTGATGATGGCAAAAATTATGCAGATATTAATTTGAAAAAAGTGAAAAATAAAACAGAAGATACGGAATTAGAAATTAGAGAAAACGCTGATAAATCTGAAGAAAAAATAAATCAGGATATGAAGAAAAAAACAAATGAACTTATTAAAGAATTTAGAAAACAAGTTGGTGGCTTAGGGTATTCTTCTTTAAAGGTGAATAATACTGTAGTTACAAATTCAATTGATTATTATTGCATTAAGTTGTCAGCATATATGTCTCAGGCAGATGGTTATGAAGTAAACTATTTTTATACAATTGATAAAAAGACAGGACAAGTGATAAAATTAACAGATTTGTTTAAAAAAGATAGTCAATATGTAGATGTAATTACTAAAGATATAAAGAAACAGATGAAAAAGAAAATGAAAGAAAATTCACAGTATAAATATTTTATAGATGAAGAGGAAAAATATACAACATTTGAAAAAATAGATGAAAATCAACAGTTTTATATTAATAATTCAGGTGAATTAGTTATATGTTTTGCAGAAGGAGATGTTGCACCGGCATATATGGGCGCATTAGAGTTTACAATATCACATAAAACAATCCAAAATATTTTGAAATAAATAAAAAAGACTAATGTAATAATAAAAGGATTTATGCAATAATTAAAAAGGTAAAAAATTTTTAGTTATTGCGTTAAATCCTTTTTTTGTTGAGTTGAAAAAATTACAATATTTCTTTGCTCATATTACTGTTATGATACTTTTTGTCATATGTGACATCTTCTCCGAACCATTCAGGTGGAATAAATGAATTGGCATCTTCGATAGAATTAAATTCGACTTCTACCAGTAAACGACCATCAAATATATCGTGGAAAATATCTAACTCAGCTGTTAGAGAATTAAATAGAGGAATGAGATATCGTGTTTTTGTAATAATATTACCATCGGCTTTTGTCAAAAGATGAAAATAACTTTTTTGATTCAGAGGAAGATTATATTCTTCTCTAGACATCATTCCGCTACCTTTATATGTAAGAAAATAATCCTCATCCTGTTTTCTGATTCGAATAACAGGAGAAGTATTTAAATAAGCCTGTTGAATATCGTGGTGTTCATAAGAGTCTAAATTGTCAGGAAGACATTTAGGAATAAATTTGCGTTCTATTTCCATAAAAATACCATTATAACAAATACGTTAATACCTTTCATAAAATATAGTTGTATAACAAAACATTAAATACTAGAATAATATTATCAGTTTGCTATAATAAAGGCAAGAAAAGTACAAATATAAAGAAAGTGATTGTACAGAATAAAACTAATAAAATGATATAGAAAGGAATAAATATCATGAAGAAAATATATGCATTTTTAGCACAGGGATTTGAAGAAACAGAAGCGTTAATGGTAATCGATTTAATGAGAAGAAGCCATACAATTGATGTTGTTACAGTATCCGTAACGGATGAATTAATGGTTGAAAGTTCTCATAAAGTAAACATTATGGCAGATAAATTAATTAAAGATATTAATTTTGATGAAGGAAATGGAATTTTTCTCCCGGGAGGTATACCGGGCACACCTAATCTTGAGGCATGCGATATGTTGAAACAGGCAATATTAAAATATTATAAGGAAGGCAAGTATCTTACAGCTATATGCGCAGCACCAAGTATATATAGTCATTTGGGCTTACTAAAAGATAAAAGAGCTACATGTCATGGAAGTTTTGAAAAAGAAATGGATTGCAAAGAATATGGTGGAAGCGTAGTTACTGATGGACAGTTTGTTACTGCAAACGGATTAGGAGCAGCATTAGAGATGGGACTTGAAATGGTATCTATATTAGACAGCGAAGAAAAAGCAGGAAGTATTGCTGAAGCAATTCATTTTAATAGATAGTAAATCTGCATGATAAAGAATTGATAAAATGCAATAGTTAAAACACTTAGAAGTTTATAATTTATATAGAGAAAGTTTACAAATAATATTATATAAGTATTAAATAAAAAAATAATAATTGATAAAAATAGAGTTGAAAAAGTTAATAAAAAAATGATGACAGTATCTTGCATTTATGTTATAATGTTGTACTGCGTATAGGGTGTAGTATGCCCTGTTGCAATCAAAAAGATAGAAAGATGGACACTGACTCATAGTCCATTTTACATATTCAAGGAGGAAATATTAAGATGAGTTTACAAGTTGAAAAGTTAGAAAATAACACTGCAAAGCTTACAATTGAAGTACCTGCTGAAGAGGTTGAAAAGGCTATAGAAAGTGCATACCAGAAATCTAAATCTAAATTCAGCATTCCTGGATTTAGAAAAGGTAAAGTACCTCGTAAGATGATTGAAAAGATGTATGGCGTTGGCGTATTTTATGAAGATGCTGTAAATAGCATGATTCCTGGAGCTTATGCTGATGCTGCAACAGAAAGTGAATTAGAAATCGTTGCTCAGCCTGAAATCGATATAGTACAGATTGAAGCTGGAAAGCCATTTATCTTTACAGCAGAAGTAGTATTAAAACCTGAAGTAGAACTTGGAAAATACAAAGGAATTGAAGTAGAAGCTAAGGATACAACAGTAACAGATGAAGAAGTTGATGCTGAATTAGCAAAGGTTCAGGAACAGAACTCAAGATTAGTTGCTGCAGATGATAAAGAAGTGGAAAATGGAGACCAGGTAACAATCGATTTTGAAGGATTTGTTGATGGTGTTGCATTTGAAGGTGGAAAGGGTGAAGATTATCCATTAACAATTGGATCACATTCATTTATTGACACATTTGAAGATCAGTTAGTAGGAAAGAAAGTAGGAGACGAAGTTGAAGTTAACGTTACTTTCCCAGAACAGTATCAGGCTGAAGAACTTGCAGGAAAACCAGCAATGTTCAAGGTAAATATTAAAGAAATCAAGGTTAAAGAACTTCCTGAATTAGATGATGATTTCGCTCAGGATGTATCTGAATTTGATACACTTGCTGAATACAAGGAAGATGTTAAGAAGAACCTTGAAGAAAAGAAGAAAGAAGAAGCAGAACAGCAGAAAGAAGCTGATGTAATTAAAGCAATCGTTGAAGATGCTAAGATGGACATCCATGAAAAGATGATTAAAGCACAGGCACAGCAGATGGTTGAAGATTTTGCTCAGAGAATACAGTCACAGGGAATTTCTTTTGAACAGTATATGCAGTTTACAGGTTCAACACCTGAAATGTTACTTGAACAGGTAACACCACAGGCTGAAGAAAGAATTAAAGCAAGACTTGTATTAGAAGCAGTTGTTAAGGCTGAAAATATCGAAGTTTCAGATGAAGAATTCGAAAAAGAATTAGAAGAAATGGCTAAACAGTACAATATGGAACTTGATCAGATTAAGCAGTTCACAACAGATGCTGATAAAGAGACAATTAAGAAAGACATCGCAGTACAGAAGGCTGCTAAGTTAGTAGTTGACGCTGCAAAATAAATAACAGAAACAGGAGGTATGGCACATGAGTTTAGTACCTTACGTCATTGAACAGACTAGCCGAGGCGAACGTTCATATGACATTTATTCAAGATTATTAAAAGACAGAATTATATTTCTTGGTGAAGAGATTAATGATGCTGTAGCAAGTATAGTTGTAGCACAGTTATTATTCCTTGAATCCGAGGACCCAAGTAAAGATATCCATCTTTATATTAACAGTCCGGGAGGATCAGTTACTGCAGGAATGGCTATATATGATACAATGAAATACATCAAGTGTGATGTTGAAGTTACATGTATCGGTATGGCAGCAAGTATGGGTGCATTCCTTTTATCAAGCGGTACAAAAGGAAAACGTTACGCACTTCCTAATGCAGAAATTATGATTCACCAGCCACTTGGTGGTGCTCAGGGACAGGCAACTGAAATTCAGATTGCTGCAGAGCATATTTTAAAAACAAAGAAAAAGTTAAATGAAATTTTAGCTAGCAATTCAGGTCAGCCACTTGAGGTTGTGGAAGCTGATACAGACAGAGATAATTGGATGACAGCGAAAGAAGCTCAGGAATATGGTTTGATTGATAAGGTTATTGAAACAAGATAGCATGTAATTTATAAGGCACCGCATTAGTGGTGCCTTATTGTTAAAATTAGAAAGAGGTTATGATGGCAGGTAAAAATTTTGATGATAGCAATGTACGCTGCTCATTCTGTGGTAAATCTCAGTATCAGGTAAAGAGACTGATTGCAGGCCCGGAAGGAGTATATATATGTGACGAATGTGTAGAGACTTGCGCAGAAATTGTTGAAGAAGAGGTATACCATGCGCAGGATAGTGCTGTTACAGATGACATCAACTTACTTAAACCAAAAGAAATAAAAGAATTTTTGGATTCATATGTTATAGGACAGGATGAGGCAAAAAAGGTTCTTTCAGTAGCTGTATACAATCATTATAAGAGAGTATTGGCAGGAAATGATTTGGATGTAGAATTACAGAAATCAAACATTCTTATGTTAGGACCAACAGGTTCCGGAAAGACATATTTAGCACAGACTTTAGCAAAAATTCTTAATGTACCGTTTGCAATTGCTGATGCAACTACTTTGACAGAAGCAGGATATGTTGGAGAAGATGTAGAAAATATATTACTTAAACTTATTCAGGCAGCGGATTATGATATTGAAAAAGCACAATATGGAATTGTCTATATTGATGAAATAGATAAAATAACAAAGAAATCTGAAAATGTATCAATCACTAGAGATGTTTCAGGTGAAGGTGTGCAACAGGCATTACTTAAGATTTTAGAGGGAACAGTAGCAAGTGTACCACCTCAGGGAGGAAGAAAACATCCACATCAGGAATTGCTTCAGATTGATACAACAAATGTTTTGTTCATCTGTGGAGGAGCATTTGATGGATTAGAAAAAATTATTGAAAACAGAATGGATCAGAAAGCAATTGGTTTTAATTCTGAAATAACAGATAATACTGAAATGAATAACGATGCGTTATTTGGCGAAGTAATGCCACAGGATTTGGTTAAATTTGGAATTATTCCTGAGTTTATAGGACGTGTGCCTGTAACAGTTGCATTAAAATCATTAGACGAAAATGCATTAGTGGAAATTTTAACAAAACCAAAAAATGCGATTGTAAAACAGTACGAAAAGTTATTTGAACTTGATGGAGTAAAATTAACATTTACGGATGAAGCTTTAAAGACAATTGCTAAAAAGTCGTTTGAAAGAAAGACAGGGGCAAGAGGATTGCGAGCAATTATGGAGCAGACAGTATTAGATGTAATGTATGAAACACCTTCAGATGAAACAATCGAGGAATGCATTATTAATGAAGATGTAGTAAACCAGTTAGCAGATCCTGAGTTAAAGTACAAAAATAATTTGGATGCGAAAATAAAAAGAGCAAATAAGAAAGCAAAGAACGAACAGATTCAACCAGCTTAATGTAAGGGAGTAGAAATGCCAGACGAAATGTTAAATTTGCCGGTAATACCACTTAGAGGATTAACAATATTGCCGGGAACGACAGTTCATTTTGACGTCAGCAGAAAACAGTCTATTGCAGCAGCGAATGAAGCTGTGACGACAGGCGAAAAATTATTTGTAGTAACACAAAAAGACCCGGTGGTAGACGCACCGGGTTTTGATGACGTTTATAAAGTAGGAACTGTTGTTGAAGTAAAACAACTTAATAAGATGCCTGACCGGATAGTGCGTGTGATGGTTGAAGCAAAAGAAAGAGGAATAATTCATTCTTACAATGAAGAAAATTCATGTATTAAAGGCGATATTGAAATAATTAAAGAGCCGGATGAAAAAATTACTCAGGTTAGAGAAATTGCATTATTAAGAGAACTTAAGGATGAATTAGCACTTTATGATGGTATTAATCATGAATTGACACCTGTTGGAATAAAAAATATTGATAATCAGGAGTCATTAAGTGGTACAATGCTTCAGATTATTATGAGAATCCGAATGGATTTTAAAACAAAGCAGAAATATTTAGAGGCAAATACACTACTTGAAAGATATGAAGTGATTTTGTCATTTTTCAGTATTGAAAATGAAATAAGTCAGGTAAAAGCTGAAATTATAGAAAAAGTTAAAACAAATATAGATAAAAATCAGCGAGAACATATTTTAAGAGAACAAATGAGAGTCATCAGGGATGAACTTGGCGAAAATGATGCTACGTCAGATATTGACGAGATGATTGAAAAAACTAAAAAGTTAAATGCTGATGATGAAATAAAAGAAAAAATATTAAAAGAAATAAAAAGATTACGTATGTCAGCGGGTAATCCGGCAGATAGTAATGTATTAAGAAATTATATTGAAACTATGTTGGATATGCCATGGAATAACTGCACGGAAGAAAATCAAAATGTAGAAGATGCTGAGAAAATTTTAAACAGAGATCATTATGGACTTACAGATGTAAAGGAAAGGATGCTCGAATTTCTATCTGTAAGGGTTTTAACAAAAGATAAAGGCGAAAGTCCAATTGTTTGCTTAGTAGGGCCTCCGGGTACAGGTAAGACATCAATTGCGCACTCAATTGCAGAGGCATTAAATAAAAAATATGTCCGTATATGTTTAGGAGGAGTTACAGACGAGTCTGAGATAAGAGGACACAGGAAAACATATGTTGGAGCTATGCCTGGTAGAATTGCAACTGCTATCAGACAGGCAAATACAGCTAATCCTCTTATTTTACTTGATGAAATTGACAAATTAGGTCAAAGTATTCATGGTAATCCGGCAGCAGCAATGTTAGAGGTGTTAGATTCAGAACAAAATTCTAAATTCAGAGACAATTATTTGGAAGTGCCTTTGGATTTATCGAAAGTAATGTTTATTGCAACAGCTAATGATTTGTCAACTGTTCCAAGACCGCTTTTAGACAGAATGGAAATAGTTGAAGTATCAAGTTATACAGATAATGAAAAATTCCATATTGCTAAAGAGCATTTAATTCAGAAAGAATTAGAGCAAAATGGTTTGAAAAGATCACAACTTACAATATCTGATGAAGCAATAAATAAAATTATAAAATATTATACAAAAGAAGCAGGTGTCAGAAGTCTTGACAGAACAATTGCAAAAATTTGCAGAAAAGCAGCTAAGATAATAGTTGGAAAAGAAAAGAAAAGTATTAAAGTAACATCGAAAAATATTACTAAATATTTAGGAAAAGAAAAATTCCGCCAGGATGAAGCAAATGAAAAGAATGAAATTGGAATTGTTAGAGGACTTGCATGGACTAGTGTAGGTGGAGACACATTACAGATAGAAGTAAATACAATGCCTGGAAAAGGAATACTGGTTTTAACCGGAAATCTAGGCGATGTTATGAAAGAGTCAGCACAGATTGCGCTTAGTTATGCAAAAAGTGTTGCCAAAGAATATGGCGTTGACAGTAAATTCTTTAAAGAGAATGATATACATATGCATATTCCGGAAGGTGCAGTTCCAAAAGATGGACCATCAGCGGGTATAACTATGTCAACAGCAATAGTTTCAGCCATTGCAAATATTCCTGTAGACAGATATTTAGCAATGACAGGTGAGGTTACTCTTAGAGGAAAGGTTCTTCCTATAGGTGGACTTAAAGAAAAATTGTTGGCAGCAAAAGATGCGGGAATGAAAAAAGTACTTGTGCCGGTGAAAAATAAAACTGACGTAGAAGAATTCTCAACTGAAATTACTGATAGACTAAAAATAGTATATGTTTCAGAAATGACTGAAGTATTGAAACAGGCGTTAGTTAAATAATAACGACATATAAATAGAAAGGTAAATCAACATGATAATAAAGAGTGTAGAATTAGAAAAAGTTTGTGGAGTTACAAGCGTAATTCCGGACAATGATAAACCTGAAATAGCTTTTGCCGGTAAATCAAATGTAGGTAAATCATCATTGATAAATGCGTTAATGAATAGAAAATCATTGGCTAGAACATCTTCACAGCCTGGAAAAACACAAACAATTAATTTCTATAATATTAATGATGAATTATATTATGTTGATTTGCCCGGATATGGATATGCAAGTGTATCAAAAGAAGTTAAGGCAAAATGGGGAAAGTTAATTGAAAGATATTTGAGAAACTCTAAGCAGTTACAATGTGTGTTCTTATTGGTAGATATTAGACATGCACCGTCAACTAATGATGTAGAAATGTATGAATGGATCTTGGCAAATGGGTTCTATCCGATTATTATTGCAACAAAGCTGGACAAAATAAAAAGAAGCCAGGTTCAGAAAAATGTAAAGATAATTAAGGAAAAACTTAACGTGGAACCGGGAACAATTATTATTCCTTTTTCAGCTCAGACAAAACAGGGAAGAGATGAAATATGGGATATCATAGATCAGATTACAAAGGAGTAGATAAGAAATGGCAATGGATTCGGCTACATTGTATAAATTAATGATTTTATACATGCTTAATAAGGTTGATTTTCCGTTAACAAATTCACAGATTTCAGAATTTTTCTTAGAAAATGAGTATACGAATTACTTTTCATTACAGGAATCGATAAATGAGTTATGCGAAAATAATTTCGTGTTTTCGGATACAGTAAGAAATACATCATATTATCATTTAACATCAGAAGGAAGAGAAAGTTTAAAATTTTTTGAAAATAAAATTCCTAATGCAATAATTGATGATATGGATACTTTTTTGATAACAAATAAGTATGAACTTAGAAATGAAGTCGGAACAGTTTCTGACTATTATAGAGTAAATGATGGAGATTATATTGTGCATTGTCAGGTAAATGAAGATGCAAGTACATTAATTGAAATAAATCTGACTGTACCAAATAAAGAAAGCGCTGCAAAAATGTGTGCTAAATGGAAAGATGCAAGTCAGGAAATATATGAAATGGTTATAACAAAACTGACGAAATAGCCTTTGGCTATTTTGTCAGTTTTGTTGTAAAGAAAAAATAATGTATATCATGTTCATATGAATTATACGCTAAAAAGACTATGAATTAAAATGAGTAGTGAATAAAAATAGGTATTAAATTTATATAGACTATAAATAAAAATGTATAATAATTTGAAACGATGTTAATTGATGCACTTAAGACAAAAAGAGAGAAAGGAATAGTAATTATTTAAATAGAAAGACAACTACAAATAAAAACAAAGAGTTGGTTGTAAAGAAAATTAATAATTAGATGGTAATAGAGAGATGGATAAAAAAGGAATATTAGAATTAAAAAGAAGAATGACAAAAGATGGCTGTACATTTACAAAAATGACAGGATGTTATGTGGATGGAGAAAAAAATAAGATTGTAAATATAGATGAAAATTTCTTGGGATTAGAGGAAGAAGAATTTTATAAATACCTTGAAATTGCCAAGAAAACATTGTCAGGTACAATAGGCAATAATTTAATGGAATATGAATTTCCATTAGCTGAAGAGGAACCGGGAGGACATCAGCAAAGTCTTATGGCAATTAAGTCAAGTCAGTTAAAGAATGAAGAAATGCTTGAGTCATTTTATGATATGGTAATAGAAAATTATGAACATACAGGAAATTATCTAATTTTATTATTCCATGATGTTTATGATGTAATGACAAAAACAACAGACAATAATAAGTTAGATGAGTCAGAAGAGATATTTGAATATATCATATGCTCAATATGTCCTGTGGCTTTAAGTAAACCGGGACTTGGATACAGAAAAGACGAGAATAGAATTGGAACAGTAGACAGGGACTGGATTGTCGGACTTCCGGAAAGCGGATTTTTATTTCCGGCATTTACAGATAGAAGTACGGATATACATAATGTTATGTTCTATTCAAAGGATGCAAAAGAACCACATAAAGAATTGGTAAATAATATTTTAGGATGTGAAAGCAAACATACAAATGCAGAAAAACAGGTTATTTTTAATAATTTGTTATTAGAGCATGTACCTGAAGATGACCATAAAGAGGTGTTGATCAAAGTTAATGAAAATTTGGCAGATGTAATAGAAGAAAAACCGGAAGAAAAATTAACAGAAGAAGTTGTTGCGCAGGTTATTACTGAAAGTGGCGTAATGGGAAGTGTTGCGCAGAGTATCGCGGAAGAATTTGTGCATACATTAGGTGAAGAATTACCTGAAGCAGAAAATATTGTTGACCAAAAAATTGTGAAACAAAGTGCTGAGAAGAAGGAAAAGATTGAACTTACAGCAAAAGTGGAAGCACTTACAGCAAAGTTAGAAGAAGCAAATGAAACTATTGCAAATAGCACAATTAACAATGACGAAGAAGAAACACAGGAGACAGATGATAATGAAATTTTTGTAAGAGTTTCAGGTGATAAGAAAGATGAAATAAGAACCCAATTAATTGAAGGACAAAAGTGCATTGTGATTCCTGTATCGGAAGAAGATAACATAAATATTGTGAAGCGTTAAAATTTTTAAAGAGTACAATATCATTCAGAGTTTATAATCTTACTTCATTAAAATGATTATAAAAGAGGAGTTGCAATTACATAAAAGATCTACTGATAAAAAGGAGGAGAAGTGAAAAAATTATCTGCATATATATGGAAAAATAAACTTAGATATATTTTGGCAATAGGCTCGATGATTCTTGCAGTAAGTCTTGATTTAATGTCACCGCAGCTTACAAAACATATTATTGATGATGTTATTGTAGGTGGACAGATAGGCAAATTAAAATATTTACTTGCAGGAATTTTGGCAATAGGCGTAGGAAGAGCGGTATTTCAATATATAAAAGAATATACATTTGACTGCTTAGGTTCTGATATAGCAAGTTCTATGCGAAAAGATTTATTTATACATACACAGAAATTGAGCCAGGATTTCTTTGATAGAACGGATACCGGTGAATTGATGTCAAGAATTAAGGATGACGTTGATAAAATCTGGGATGGATTAAGCTATGTAAGTATGCTGTTGATTGAAGTGGTAATACATACATCAATAGTATTATTTTGCATGTATACAACAAACGTTAAACTTGCGATTATACCTACAGTAGCCATGATTTTTTGTGGATGTATTGCTTTAATTATGGAAAGAAAACTAGGAGCAGTGTATGAGGAAATAAGCGAAGAAAATGCCGAGTTAAATACTGTTGCGGAAGAAAATCTTGCAGGAGTCAGAACAGTTAAGGCATTTGCCAGAGAAAAATATGAAATAGAAAAATTTCTGAATCATAACAACAGATATTATGAATTGAATATGAAGCAGTCAAAAGTATTTGTAAAATATTATCCTTATTTTTCTGTAGTAACAAAAATTTTACCGCTATTAACATTACTCGCAGGCGGGAAAATTGTTATTGATGGAAGAATGTCTTTGGGACAATTGGCTGCAATGGTAGAATATTCAAATAATATAGTGTGGCCGATGGAAATGCTTGGATGGCTTACAAATAGTTTCTCATCAGCAATTGCATCTAATAGAAAATTAAAGAAAATTTATAATGAAGTACCAACAATCAAAGAAAAAGAAAATCCTATAATTCTTGATGAGGTTAAGGGTAAGATTACTTTTGACCATGTGGCATATGGAAAAGAAGGAAAACATATATTAAGAGATGTTTCTTTTGAAGTACAACCTGGAGAAACACTTGGAATTATGGGAGAAACCGGGTCGGGAAAATCTACAATAATTAATCTTATGTCAAGATTTTATGATGCTGATAAAGGAAAAATATGTCTTGATGATGTTGACATAAGGGATATGAAACTAAGTCAGGTAAGAGAAAGTATTTCTCAGGTTATGCAGGATGTATTTTTATTTTCCGACACAATAGCTGAAAATATCAAACTTGGTAAAAAGGACTACATAAGTGAGGAAGAAGTAGAGATAGCTTCAAATAATGCACAGGTAAGTGAATTTGCTACTAAAATGAAAAATAAATATAATACTGTAATAGGTGAAAGAGGTGTTGGACTGTCGGGAGGACAGAAGCAGAGAATCAGCATAGCGAGAGCATTTGCAAAGAAAAATCCAATACTGATATTAGATGATTCTACATCAGCACTGGATATGGAAACAGAGCAACAGATTCAGGAAGCATTAAGGAAATTAGATGGTGTTACAAAGGTTATAATAGCCCATAGAATTAGTGCTGTGAAAAATGCTGATGAAATTATAATTCTCAAAGATGGAATTATCGCTGAGAGAGGAAAGCATCAGCAGTTGTTAGAAAAACATGGCCTTTATTATGAAACATATCAATCTCAATATGGTGATGTAGAAGGGGGTGAAGTGAATGGCTTATAATTCATATAAAGAAGATGAAAAAAGCGTAGAAAAAAGTAAACTTCAAACTCTTAAAAGATTGCTTTCTTATTTGTTAAAATACAAGTGGACAATAGTGTTAGTTTTGATGCTTATGGGATATTGTGTAGTTGTAAGTTTAATAAACCCTCTAATAATTGAGTCAGCAATAGATAATCATATTGGAAATAAAGACTATATAGGCTTATACAAATTATTAATTATAGCGTTAATTATCAATTTAATTGCAACATTTGCCATTAAACTTAGAATGTATATAATGGCTAAAATGTGTAATCAGATATTACTTACAATTAGGCAGGAATTATATACTCATATACAAAAACTTGGATTTAAGTTCTTTGATAGTAGACCTACAGGAAAAATATTATCTAGGATTATCGGAGATATAAATTCCTTAAAAGATGTGCTGTCAAATTGTGTAACAACATTAATACCTGATTTTATTACAGTATGTGCAGTTGTTATTATTATGTTTTCTAAGAATCCAAAACTTGCAGTAGCAGCACTTATAAGTACACCTTTTATGGCAATTGCAATAACAATGATACAGGTTAAGGCTCATCCAAGATGGCAGACTTTTAGAAAAAAATCTTCTAATTTAAATGCGTTTTTGCATGAAGATATGTCGGGAATGAAAATAATTCATAGTTTTACTGCTGAAAAAGAAACAGAAGAAACATTTGATGAGTTACTAAATGAACATAAATCATCATTCAGATCAGCTGTAAGATTAAGTGACTGTTTTGGTTCTGTTATTGATTTCTCATGGGGATTTGGATGTGTTGCATTATATTTTATAGGAATTGTTGTATTGAAAGATGAAAATATTTCTGTAGGTACATTTTTGGCATTTGGAACATATATTAATATGTTTTGGCAGCCTATTAATAATTTAAGCAATTTCTATAATCAGATAACAACAAATATTGCAGGAGCAGAAAGAATATTTGAAATTTTAGATACAAAGCCTGAAATAGAGGATGAGAAAGGTGTTGTCGATTTACCTGATATAAAGGGTGAAGTTACATTTGACCATGTTACATTTGGATATGATGAAGAAAAAGTATTAGATGATGTAAGCTTTGTTATTAAACCGGGAGAAACGATAGCGATAGTTGGACCTACAGGAGCAGGAAAATCAACTATAATAAATCTTATCAGTCGATTTTATGATGCAAATGAAGGAAGAGTGTTGTTAGATGGTTATGATGTAAAAGATGTTTCGATAGAAAGCCTTAGAAAACAGGTTGGAACAATGACGCAGGAAAATTTTATTTTTTCAGGAACTGTCAAAGATAACATAAGATATGGAAAATTAGATGCAACAGATGAAGAAATAATCGAAGCTGCTAAAGCTGTTAATGCTCATGAATTTATAATTAAGCTTGATAAAGGCTATGATACTGAGTTGTTAGAGCGTGGTGGAGGATTATCTATAGGTCAGAAACAGATTTTAGCATTGGCAAGAACAATGGTTTCAAAACCTAAAATACTTATACTTGATGAAGCAACATCAAGTATAGACACAAAAACAGAATTAATAGTTCAAAAAGGGATTGATAAATTGTTGAGTGGAAGAACTTCTTTTGTAATTGCACACAGATTATCTACAATAAAGAGAGCAGATAGAATATTTGTTGTTGATAATGGAAAGATAATAGAAGAAGGAAATCATAGACAATTATTGGAAAAGAAAGGTGCATATTATAATTTGTATATGGCACAGTTCAACATATAACACGAATTGCTACGTTCTTCGAACTCTCGCAATTCTACAAAATATATGAGAAAACAGTTCTATCGGACTATGAATATTCTTATATAAATATATAACACGAATTGCTACGTTCTTCGAACTCTCGCAATTCTACAAAATATTCGAAAACCACCCTATCGGGCTATTTTCTCATATTTTGGCGATTCATAAAAAAGACTGCGTTTTCATGCAAGCATGAACGCAGTCTTTTTTTGAATCTGGTGTTATATGTTTTCTTTTACGGCTTTGCTTACTACTTCGGCAACTTCAGGATTGAAGGCTTCAGGTAAAATAAAGTTTTCGCTTAACTGGTCATCAGGAACGAGAGAAGCAATTGCATTAGCAGCAGCTAATTTCATTTCTTCAGTAATCTGCTTTGCACGACCTTCAAGAGCACCCTTGAAAATTCCAGGGAAGGCAACAACATTGTTAACCTGATTTGGAAAATCAGAACGTCCTGTACCAACGACCCTTGCACCTGCTTCTTTAGCAAGGTCAGGCATAATTTCAGGTGTAGGATTTGCCATTGCAAATATAATAGCGTCTTTGTTCATTGAAGCAACCATTTCCTTAGTTACGATGTTTGGAGCTGATACACCAATAAATATATCTGCACCAACCATTGCATCGGCAAGAACACCATTTTTTCCTTCAAGGTTAGTTACCTGAGCCATTTCCTTTTGAGCCCAGTTTAAATCTTTAACATCATTTGATAATATTCCATATAAACCGCATATTGTAAGGTCTTTAAAACCATATTTTAATAATAATTTTGAAATTGCAATACCGGCAGAACCATCACCATTTACAACTACCTTACAATCTTCTTTTTTCTTTCCGACAACTTTTAAAGCGTTGATAATACCGGCAAGAACAACGATTGCTGTTCCGTGCTGATCATCATGGAATACAGGAATGTCTAATAATTCTTTAAGTTTACTTTCTATTTCAAAACATCTTGGAGCAGAAATGTCTTCAAGATTAATACCACCGAATCCGGGAGCAATTCTAACAACAGTGTCAATGATTTCCTGTGTATCCTGTGTGTCAAGACAAATTGGAACGGCATTTACATCACCGAATTCTTTAAAAAGAACAGCTTTACCTTCCATAACAGGCATGGCAGCGTAAGGGCCGATATTTCCTAAACCTAAAACAGCACTTCCGTCTGAAACTACGGCTACTGTATTTGCCTTCATTGTGTATTTATAAACATCTTCCGGATTGTTAGCAATTTCAACACAAGGTTTAGCAACACCCGGTGTATATGCAATTGATAAATCCTCACGTGTTTTGATTTTACATTTTGCTTCTGTACTGATTTTACCTACTAAATCAGCGTGGAGCTTTAAAGCTTTTTCATCTGTTGTCATAATAACCTCCAAATATAATATAAATAGTAATAAATGTATATTTTAAACATATACATAAAATCAGGTGTCTGAAGTATAGTAGTAAAAAATACATTTAAACACCTGTTTATAAGCATAACACATTTTTAAAAATTACACTATTATTTTTAAAAAAGATGTGTTAATATAAAAACAGAATCTAGACTCAAGTGGGTTTCCCACACATTTCCCGGATTTAATAATAAATATTGAACAGATAGATAGTGAAAGGACTGGTGCATTTATGAGAGAAAAGTTGCAGTCATTACCAGTGAGCGAATTACGAGCCATTGCAAAGGAAAATGGGATTAAAAGTGTAACAAAGTTAAGAAAACAGCAGTTAGTAGATATGATTTTGGAAGTGAATGAGCGAAATCAGAAAAAGCAGACTGAAGCTGCCAAAAAAGAAGAAGTTAATAATGATAATAAAGAAAATATACAGATAGCAGAAGTAAGTACTGAAGAAAAAGAAGATAAGCCTGAAAAGGAAGTAAAGAAAAAAAAGTCAGAAAATAAAGAAAAAAATTCAGAAAGTAATAAAGAGTTAAAGACAGAGAAAAAGAATTCACATAAATTGGAAGGAAAGACTGAACATAGAATAATAAAAACACATTCTAAAAATGAAAATAAACCGGTACAGAAGGTGCAAAAAACTGAGAAGAGAGATCCTCAGCCAACAGATGAAGGAGATTTTAAATCAGGAATACTTGAGGTTATGCCGGATGGATTTGGATTTATCAGATGTGATAACTATATGCCTGGAGATGATGATGTTTATGTGGCACCATCACAGATTAAAAGATTTAATTTGAAAACAGGAGATATATTAGAAGGAAAAGTAAGAGCAAAGAGAGAATCAGAAAAGTTTGGAGCTCTTTATTATTTAGATAAAGTAAATGATGAATCATTAGAAAAAGTTATTTCCAGACCAAATTTTGAAGATTTAACTCCTATATTCCCTAATAACAGACTTCATTTGGAAACACCATCTGAAAATATGGCAATGAGAATAGTTGATATTATCAGCCCAATTGGAAAGGGACAAAGAGGAATGATTGTGTCTCCACCAAAAGCAGGTAAGACAACCCTTTTAAAACAGGTAGCAAAATCAATTCAGACTAATAATCCTGAAATGAAAATGATTATTTTATTAATAGATGAAAGACCTGAAGAAGTTACAGATATAAAAGAAGCAATTGAAGGGGAGAATGTAGAGGTAATTTATTCTACATTTGATGAATTACCTGAGCATCATAAACGTGTTTCGGAAATGGTAATCGAAAGAGCAAAAAGATTAGTTGAACATGGAAATGATGTAATAATTTTATTGGATAGTATTACAAGACTTGCAAGAGCATACAACATGACTGTACCGCCAAGTGGAAGAACTTTATCAGGTGGTTTGGATCCGGCAGCACTTCATATGCCAAAGAGATTCTTTGGTGCTGCAAGAAATATGAGAGAAGGTGGAAGCCTGACGATTCTAGCTACAGCATTAGTAGATACAGGAAGTAAGATGGATGATGTTGTATATGAAGAATTTAAGGGAACAGGTAATATGGAATTGGTTCTTGATAGAAAATTATCTGAGAAGAGAGTATTCCCGGCTATTGATATAATTAAGTCAGGTACAAGAAGAGAAGATTTATTATTAGATAGTGAAGAATTAGGAGCATCTTATGTAATAAGAAAAGAAATTAATGGAATGAAGAAAGAAGACGCGGCAGAAAGAATAATTAATTTATTCTATAGAACAAAAAATAATAAAGAATTTATTTCAAAAATTTCAAAAATAAAAAATAATGATGGACCAACAAATTCAACAGGTGCTCACAGATTCACGTAATTTTTGTCGAATCATTATAAAATAAAGTGACATTTAATAAAAAAAGGTTGCTAATAGTAAAAGCATATGCTATAATGACTAGGCTATTGAGTTAAGACGGATTGGCGTTGCCAATAAGCATAAAATTTAATTTAAGGAAATGAAGAGGTGAATGTAATGAGAGAAGGAATCCATCCAGATTACCAGCAGGCAACCGTTACATGTAACTGTGGTAACACATTCGTAACAGGTTCAACTAAGTCAGATATTCATGTTGAAATTTGTTCAGCATGTCATCCATTCTACACAGGACAGCAGAAAGCAGTTTCAGCTCGTGGTAGAATTGATAAGTTTAATAAGAAATATGGTATTCAGTAAGTATTAAGGATAACAGGTTGGGAATTTTTGTTCTCAACCTATTTTCTTATGTAAAGATATGCAGGTTAGAAGCATAATCTGATTATGAAAATAGGGATATTTAATATTTTTATTTGTGCGATTATAATGAATGAGGACATTTATGAAAAATAAAAATAAATTAGGTTCTTCCGGAATAGGAGGACAGGCAGTTATAGAAGGAATTATGATGAGAAATAAGGACTGGTATTCTGTAGCTGTAAGAAAAAGTGATAATACAATTGAGGTAGAAAAGAAGCAATATAAAAGTGCTTCACAGAAAAACAAAATTTTGGGAGCTCCTTTTATCAGAGGAGTATTTAGTTTTATTGATTCCCTAGTGCTTGGAATAAAATCTCTTACATATTCAGCATCTTTTTTTGAAGATGATGATGAAACAGAAGAAGAGCCTGGCAAATTAGAATTGTGGCTTATTAATAAATTTGGTGAGAAAGCTGAGAATGTAATAATGGGATGTGTAGTAGCAGTTTCTATTATATTTTCAGTATTAATATTTATGATGTTACCGTTATTTATAGCGGATATGTTTGAAAGATTTGTTCCGGGAATAGGAAACAGACAGGTTCCAGTAATAGAGGGAATAGCCAAGATGGTTATTTTTATCGGATATATGCTGTTAATATCATTAATGAAAGACATAAGAAGGACATTTATGTATCATGGAGCAGAGCATAAATGTATTAACTGTATTGAAAATGGAAAAATATTAACTGTAGAAAATGTAAGAGAAAGTTCGAGATTTCACAAAAGATGTGGAACAAGCTTTATGTTGATAGTTTTGATAATTAGTATTTTGTTCTTTATCTTCATTCGCTCGGATGTAGTTTGGATTAAATATACAATAAGATTAATTTTAATACCTGTAATTGCAGGTGTTTCATATGAGATTATCCGATTAGCAGGTAGTAGCGATAATTTTATTGTTAATTTAATAAGTAAACCCGGAATATGGATGCAGAAAATAACAACTAAAGAACCAACTGATGATATGATTGAAGTTGCAATTAAGGCAGTTGAGGAAGTATTTGACTGGAAAGATTATTTGAAAAGCAATGGAATAGAAGTTTTGGATGAAATTTCAGGAGAAGAAGATGTCGACTGAATTTGAATTAAAAGATTTGATAAAAGATGGAATAGAAAAATTGCAGAAAGCATCTGATTTGGATGCAACTGTTGATGCGTGGCTTTTAGCAGAAGAAGTTTTAGGGATTACAAGAGTACAGTATTTTATCAATCCTCAAAGATTAGTTAATAAAGAGGATGCAGATAAGTTTTTTAAATTTATAGATATGCGTTGTAATAAGATTCCTTTACAGCACATAACCGGTAAGCAGGAATTTATGGGATTATCATTTAATGTGAATGAAGATGTATTGATTCCAAGACAGGATACGGAACTTTTAGTTGAAATGGTTTTAAATTATTTAAAACAAAAGATTCAAGGCAAGAAAGTTAAAGTATTAGATATGTGTACCGGCTCAGGATGCATAGCAATTTCAATAAAAAAACTTGCTGAAAATGTAGATGTAACAGCAGTAGATTTGTCCCAAAATGCATTAAAAGTTGCAATTGATAATGCAAAGCAGTTAGATGCAAAAGTTACATTTATTGAATCAGATTTATTTGAAAATGTATCAGGTAAATATGATATAATTGTATCAAATCCGCCATACATAAGAAAAAGTGATATTGAAACGCTTATGGAAGAAGTAAAAAATCATGAACCGATGATGGCTTTAGATGGTGATGAAGACGGATTGATATTTTATAAAAAAATATCGGAAAAGTTAAATGAATATTTGTCAGATGACGGGATGATTTTTTATGAGATTGGTTATGATCAGGGAAAAACAGTTCCCGATATTTTGAAACAGTATAATTTTAAAGATATTAATGTGTATAAAGATTTGTCAGGAAATGACAGAGTTGTGATTGCGAGAAAAGGAGAAGAAAATGTTTGATAAATTAGACGGTATATTGGAAAGATTTGATGAAATATTAGAAATGTTAAACGATCCAAGCGTGGCAAATGACCAGAATAATTTTAGGAAATTAATGAAAGAGCAAAGCGACTTAGCACCAATTGTTGAAGCGTATAAGACATATAAACAGGCTAAGCAGGATGTTGAAGACAGTCTTTTAATTCTTGAAGAAGAAAATGACGACGATATGCGTGAATTAGCTAAAGAAGAATTAAATGAAGCTAAGGCAAAAGTTGAAGAAATGGAACAACAGTTAAAGATTTTACTTTTACCAAAGGATGAAAATGATGATAAAAATGTTGTTGTAGAAATCCGTGGCGGTGCAGGTGGAGATGAAGCTGCGTTATTTGCTGCTGAACTTTACAGAATGTATTGTATGTATGCAGAAAAGAATCGTTGGAAAACAGAAATGATTTCTTTAAATGAAAATGGTTTAGGTGGATTTAAAGAAGTTGTATTTATGATTAACGGTCAGGGTGCATATTCTAAGTTGAAATATGAAAGTGGAGTACATCGTGTACAGAGAATTCCGGTAACTGAATCAGGTGGAAGAATTCATACATCAACAGCAACTGTTGCAATTATGCCCGAAGCAGAAGAAGTAGATGTAGAAATCGATATGAATGATTGTAAATTTGATGTGTTTAGAGCATCAGGAAACGGTGGTCAGTGTGTAAATACAACTGATTCAGCTGTACGACTTACACATATTCCAACAGGAATTGTTATTTCATGTCAGGATGAAAAATCACAGTTAAAAAATAAGGATAAAGCACTTAAAGTATTAAGAGCAAGATTATACGAACTTGAACTTCAAAAGAAGCAGGATGCTGAATCAGCAGCAAGAAGAAGTCAGGTAGGAACCGGTGACCGTTCAGAAAAGATAAGAACTTACAATTTCCCACAGGGAAGAGTAACAGATCATAGAATTAAGTTTACATCACATAGATTAGATGAAATAATGAATGGAAATCTTGATGAAATAATCGATAACTGTATAGCAGCAGATCAGGCAGCAAAGCTTAGCAATATGGAAAATGAAGTATAAATTTTTTGAGCCATCGAAAGATGGCTCATATTTATATAAAAAAGTGAGGGTAGAATTATGCAGATGACAACTCTTTGTTATATAGAAAATGATGAAAAATATTTGATGCTTCATCGTGTGAAAAAGAAAGAAGATATTAATAAAAACAAGTGGATAGGAGTAGGTGGACATGCTAACGAATGGGAATCACCGGAAGAATGTCTTGTAAGAGAGGTAAAAGAGGAAACAGGACTAATACTTACTTCATATAAATTCAGAGGAATTGTAACATTTATCAGTGATGAATGTGAATCGGAAACCATGTGCCTATTTACTGCGGATAAGTTTACAGGAAATATAATTGAATGCGATGAGGGAGAACTTAAATGGGTAGATAAAAAAGTAGTACCTAATTTGCCAACATGGGAAGGGGATGCAATATTTTTGAAATTACTGTTAAATGATGAGAAAAGATTCTTTTCATTAAAATTGGTATATGAGGGAGATAAATTAGTAGAAAATAATATTGTTTTTTATTAAACAAAATATGAAAGCTTATGAGGTGCTTACTAAATGATAGTATTAAGTAAAAAGCAGATTGTTGATATAATGGAAGAAAAACAAAAAAATAAGGAACAATTATAAGCAAAAAATCAAAATTACTTAATTTTTAATCGTTATATATTAAAAAAAGCCTTTGAAATTTAAAAAGAAATTTGCTAAAATATCAAACGAATCGAGTGGCTAAGAGCGTAAATCCAGATATGGATTTGCGCTCTTTTATGTTATATAAGACGAAGTCGTGTGTATAACAACAAATAAAAAATTGACGAAGCCGGATTGATTTAATTTTATGAATTTTGGGAATTCATTTTAAACATAGGAGGTAAAGGGAAAAGTGGAAGAAAACAAGGAAGCAAACAAAATGGGGACGATGAAGGTAAACAAATTGATGCTGACAATGGGAGCACCTATGATTTTATCGATGGTGTTACAGGCTGTGTATAATATTGTTGACAGTGCATTTGTATCCAATATGCATGAAAATGGAGAAGCAGCTTTGAATGCCTTAACATTGGCGTTTCCTGTTCAGATGATGATGGTTGCGATTGCAATAGGCACAGGTGTCGGAATGAATGCATTGCTTTCGAAAAATTTAGGGAGTGGAAATCTGAAAAAAGCATCTATGATAGCAGGAAATACAATATTTTTAGGAACAATAATTTATTTAATATTTCTTGTTTTCGGAATATTTGGAGCAGATTTCTATGTATCTACACAGACAAGTAATGAATTAATAAAAAATATGGCAATACAATATTTGAAAATATGCTGTACTTTATCTATAGGAATAGTGTTCTTTTCAATATTTGAAAAAATGCTACAGGCAACAGGGCGCTCATTATATTCAACGATAGCACAAATACTAGGGGCTGTAACAAATATGATTTTAGACCCTATTTTAATATATGGTTTGCTAGGAATTCCTGAAATGGGAGTCGCAGGCGCGGCATATGCAACTGTTATAGGTCAGGTAGTGTCAGTTTTAACAGCGATTGCTTTCCATATAAAATTTAATGTCGAAATAAAAGGAATAATTAAAAATTTAAAACCATCAGCAAAAATAATAAAAGAGATATATATGATTGGTTTACCTGCAATCATAGCTCAGGCATTAATGTCATTTATGACATACGGATTAAATATAATACTTGTTAGAATAAGTGAAACAGCAGTTACTGCATATGGATTGTACTATAAAATTCAACAGTTTATTTTGTTTGCAGCATTTGGCTTAAGAGATGCAATTACTCCGATAGTATCATTTAATCATGGAATGAGAAGTAAAGAAAGAGTTAGGGACGGAATAAAATATGGTTTGATTTATACTTTAATTATAATGGTTGTAGGAACTGTTGTGCTGGAAATTTTTGCAAATCCATTTGCTAAGATATTTGGGTTGTCAGGTGTTACGCAACAATTATGCGTTAGTGCGATAAGAGTAATTTCTATAAGTTTTGTATTTGCAGGTGCAAATATTGCTTTTCAGGGAATATTTCAGGCACTTGAAGGTGGCATGGAATCACTATTTATTTCAATATGCAGACAGTTCTTATTTGTTCTTCCTGTTGCATGGGGATTTTCTTTAATTGCAATAAAAGATATAAGCTACATATGGTTAGTATGGATGACATTTCCGATAGCAGAGGCAGTATCATGTGTTATTGCGTGTGTGTTTATGAAGAGGATTGATAGGAGAAAAATACAAAGTCTTAATAAATAGGTAGAAATGTATGTATATATTGTTGTATTATATAAAGTATGTAGAAAAAGTATTAATTATTTATATTCTGCAGACAGATACAAGTGTCAGAGAAATATTTTTATTTAATGGGCATTTGTGCAAGAGTAAAAGCCATAAGGAGAAGTACAATGGATATTACAGTTAGAAGAGCAGAAATTAAAGATATTGATAAAGTGAGCATATTATTAAGTGAGGTACTCGAATTACATGCGAAGTTAAGACCTGACATATTTATATCAGGTACAACAAAGTATACAAGGGAAGAACTAACTAATATATTTCAAAATGATGAAACACCGGTATTTGTAGCTATAGATAATGATGAAGTTGTAGGTTATGCATTTTGTGTAATAAAAAAACAACCTTTTAGTACAAATATGGTTGATTTTAAAACATTACATATTGATGATTTGTGTGTAGACGAAAATTGCAGAGGAAAACATATTGGAACAATTTTGTATAAATATGTTCTTGAATATGCTAAATCAATAGGATGTTATGATGTTACGTTAAATGTATGGGAAGGAAATGATAATGCCCGTGCATTTTATGAAAAGGTGGGAATGTTTGTAAAGGAAACACAGATGGAAGTGATTCTTAAATAAGGATATTCATGGTAAAGAATTGGTATATGTGATAGATTTTTACAGACATATATCACAAGGATAAATTTAGGGAGAACTAAGGAGAAAGTAATATGGACAATCTGTCAGTATATGAACTTATGTGGCTGTTTTTAAGTTATTCATTTTTAGGATGGATTCTAGAAACAGTATTTGCAACAATAAAGGAAAGAAAAGTAGTTAACAGAGGTCTTATAAATGGACCATTTTGTATTATATATGGTATCAGTGCAGTTTTAATATCAACAACATTACACGAACTTACAGGAATTTGGTTGATTTTATTTGCAGCTATATATGCATCTGTTGTTGAATGGTTTGGTGGACATTTAGTTGAAAAAATATACCACGAAAAATGGTGGGATTATTCAGATATTAAATGGAATTTTGAAGGATATGTATGCGTTCCAATGGCAGCAGTATGGGGCGTGCTAGGATACATAGTTGTTAAGTTTGGAGATAGTCTGTTACTTGATTTGTACAAATTATTTCCGGAACTTTTAATGCATATAATTTTATGGATTATAACAGGATGCCTTATTGCAGATATAGTATTTTCTTCAATTATTATTAAATTTGAAGGTAAAGGCGTAGATAAAATAATTGAAGCAAATAATAAATTTACGGAAATTAGTTTAAAACTTGAAAAATGGATTGCCAAAAGAATAAATCTGCGTATAGATAAAGCTTATCCAAAATCTTCTAAAGTAGAGAAAAAGGAAAAGGATAAGAGTGTATTTGCAAGGGGATGTGATTTTTATAAAATTGCATTACTGTTTTTTATCGGCTCATTTCTTGGAGATGTAACTGAAACAATATTTTGCAGGGTTACAGCAGGAGTATGGATGAGAAGAAGCAGTGTAATATGGGGACAGTTCAGTATAGTGTGGGGCTTGGCAATTGCAATCGTAACGGCAATGCTCTATAAATATAGAGAAAAAAGTGATAGTTTCTTATTTATAATGGGAACGTGTTTAGGGGGAGCATACGAATATTTATGTAGTGTATTTACCGAAATTATATTTGGAAAGATATTTTGGGATTACAGCAAAATACCATTTAACTTAGGAGGAAGAATAAATCTTTTATATTGCTTCTTCTGGGGAATGGCAGCAGTTGTATGGTTTAAAATATGTTACCCTAAATTATCAGCAATAATTGAAAAAATTCCTGTAAAGCCGGGAAAAATATGTACATGGGTATTGATTATATTTATGAGTGTTGATGTCGTTGCGACATGCATGGTGCTTCATAGATATGACCAGAGAGAAAATGGAATAGTGGCAACAAAGCAGTGGCAGATATGGGTTGATGATAATTACAATGATGCCAGAATGGAAAAAATATATCCAAATGCAAAAAATGCCAATTAATTATTTGAAAAATGTTGTTAAAACAACAGAAATGTTATTTGAATTATAATACTATCTGCATGTGATAATTTTACATCAGAAAGGAATTTTAATAGATGGATAAAATGTTTTGTTTTCAATGTGAACAGACAGCCGGATGTACAGGCTGTACAGGAGCGATGGGAGTGTGCGGAAAGTCAGCCGATACATCTATGTTGCAGGACAAACTTACAGGTGCAATAATAGGACTGGCAAAAAGTACAAGTCATAATCCTAAAAGAAAAGAAACAGACAAAATTATAATAGAAGGTCTTTTTACAACTATAACGAATGTTAATTTTAATGATGATACATTAAAAGAAATGATAGATAAAGTTCATTTAGAAAAAAATGCAATTGCACCAAACTGCAATGCGTGTGCGATGCCTTGTGGAAGTACCGAAGATTATGATATGAATTTGTTGTGGAATGAAGATGAGGATATCCGCTCATTAAAATCACTTATTTTATTTGGAATAAGAGGGATGGCAGCGTATGCATATCATGCCATGGTTTTAGGGTATGAAGATGAAGAGGTGAACGACTTCTTTTACAAAGCGTTATCAGTTATTACTTATGATATGGAAGTTGGACAACTTCTGTCAGTAGCGCTTGAAGTGGGAGAAAAGAATTTAAAATGCATGGAATTACTTGATAGGGCAAATACAGAAAGTTATGGAAATCCTACTCCGGTAAAAGTCCCATTAACTATAGAAAAGGGGCCGTTTATTGTAATTTCAGGACATGATTTAAAAGATTTAGAATTGTTATTACAGCAGACAGAGGGAAAAGGAATAAATATATATACTCATGGAGAAATGCTTCCTGCACATGGTTATCCGGAATTGAAGAAATATTCTCATTTAAAGGGAAATTTTGGGACGGCATGGCAGAATCAGCAAAAGGAATTTGATGATATCAAAGGACCTGTATTATTTACAACTAATTGTCTAATGCCGGTTAAGCAAAGTTATGCAGACAGAGTATTTACAACGGAAGTTGTTTCGTATCCTGAGATGGTTCATATCGGAGAAGACAAGGACTTTACTCCTATAATAAATAAGGCACTTGAACTTGGCGGTTATGAAGAAGATAAAGTTATGACGGGAATAAACGGTGGAAAATATGTCATGACAGGATTTGGACATGGAACTATTCTTGGAGTTGCAGATAAGGTTATTGAAGGAGTTAAGAACAAAGAAATAAGTCATTTCTTCTTAGTTGGAGGATGTGATGGAGCAAGAGTCGGAAGAAATTATTATACGGAATTTGTTAAGCAGTCACCAAAGGATTCTATTATTTTAACACTTGCATGTGGCAAATACAGATTTAATGATTTAGATTTGGGAGATATTAACGGATTACCAAGAATTATGGATATGGGTCAGTGTAATGACGCATATGGAGCTATAAAAGTTGCAATTGCGTTAGCACAGGCATTTGAATGCGAAGTTAATGATTTACCATTATCAATGATTTTATCATGGTATGAACAGAAGGCAGTATGTATTTTATTAACATTATTATATCTTGGAATTAAAAACATATATTTAGGACCAACGCTTCCTGCTTTTATATCACCAAATATATTGAATTATTTAGTGGAAAATTATAACATTTCACCTATTAGTACACCGGATAAAGATTTAGAAAAAATTATGACAAATAAGTAAAATAAAACAGTTCGACCATACAATAGCAGGGATTATTACAGTTTATGCTATATGGCCGGACTGTTATTATTTTTAGATAAATTAATATATAGACTCTTCATTTATTAATGTTTTTCTGCTAGAATAGGAAAATGAGATTAAAACAAAAGATTTATTAGCCGAAGAGGATGCTTATGTAATTATTGAATAGAAATAAGAATTTAATTCGGAATTATTCTAAAGTCAATTAGAAAAGGTAGAGGTTAAGTAAATGAAAATTGGATTTGATAATGACAAGTATTTAAAAATGCAGTCAGAGCATATCAGAGAGAGAATTGAAAAATTTGGAAACAAGTTATATTTAGAATTTGGTGGAAAATTATTTGATGATTATCATGCATCAAGAGTTCTTCCGGGATTTCAGCCTGATTCAAAATTACAGATGTTATTACAGTTAAAAGACCAGGCAGAAGTTGTTATAGTAATTAGTGCGGAAGACATTGAAGAAAATAAGGTAAGAGGCGATTATGGAATAACATATGATTTAGATGTATTAAGACTTATTGACGAATTTCAGTCAGTTGGTCTTTTTGTAGGAAGTGTATGCCTTACAAAATTTGCAGGACAGCCATCAGCAGAATTATTCCAACAGAGATTAAAAGAACTTGGAATTAAGTCATACAGACATTATAAGATTCCGGGATATCCAAGCGATGTAAATCACATTGTAAGTGATGAAGGATATGGAAAGAATGATTATATAGAAACAGAGAGACCTTTAGTAGTTATTACTGCACCGGGTCCCGGAAGTGGAAAGATGGCAACATGTCTTTCACAGTTATATCATGAGCATAAAAAAGGAATTGAAGCAGGATACGCTAAATTTGAAACATTTCCTATATGGAATATTCCACTTAAGCACCCTGTTAACCTTGCGTATGAAGCAGCAACAGCAGATCTTAATGATGTAAACATGATTGATCCATTTCATTTAGAAGCGTATGGAAAGACTACAGTTAACTATAATAGAGATATAGAAATATTCCCTGTTGTTAATGCAATGTTTGAACTTATTGCAGGTGAAAGTCCATATAAATCACCTACAGATATGGGTGTTAATATGGCTGGTAACTGTATTGTGGATGATGAAGTATGTTGTGAAGCATCACAGCAGGAAATTTTACGAAGATATTATAAATGTTTATGCGATAAAAAACGTAATGGTGAAACAAAAGATGACATATATAAATTAGAACTTTTGATGCAGCAGGCAGGAGTTACTATTGATGACAGAAAAGTAGCAAAAGTAGCTAAAGAAATTGAAGAAAAAACAGGTAGTCCTGCAGTAGCTATTGAGCTTGAAGATGGAACAATGATTACAGGAAAAACAAGTGATTTGCTTGGCTCATCTGCAGCAGCCTTATTAAATGCAGTTAAGAAATTAGGTAAAATTGAAGATGATGTTAAATTGGTATCACCACAGGCAATTGAACCGATTCAGACATTAAAGACACAGTATTTAGGAAGTCAGAATCCACGACTTCATACAGACGAAATTTTAATTGCTTTATCATCAACAGCAGCAAATAGTGAAGTTGCAAAAGTAGCGATGAAGCAGTTACATAAGTTAAAAGGATGTCAGGCACATTCTACAGTATTGCTTACATCAGTAGATGAACAGACATTTAAGAGATTAGGAATACAGCTTACATGTGAACCTAAATACGAAGAAGATGGAAGAAAATATCATAAACACTAATTTGCAAAATAATAAATATAAACATTAAAATAACCGGTTATTAATTTTTCTTAGATTGATAACCGGTTAAAATAAGCAGGGAAAGTTGAGGTAAATATGATACAGGACATAGAACCAAAACTAAACAATCAATATAAAAATATTAAGCCTAAAGATAATGATTATGTATTAAGTTACAGTGGGAGAAGGGTATTGTTATCTAAAAAGGCAGAAGCAATAGAATATTTAACATATGAGAAGTATAAACAGATAAATCAGGGGGATGAGGCCTTGGTTTATTTTTTTAGTATAGGAAATGATTCATATTTCTATGAAAAAAACGAAATAGAAGCTGATGGATTTGAGTATGTACCAATGTTTAAGACAAGAACAATGAAGCCAATGGCTAAAGTAATGGCAGCAGCAACAGGATGGCATTTAAATATATGGTATAAGTCGAATAAATTTTGTGGTGCATGTGGTTGCAATCTGGAACATGATGATAAAATAAGAATGTTAAAATGTCCTAAATGTGGAAATCAGGTATTCCCTAAAGTCGCTCCGGCAGTTATAGTAGGAGTGACGGACAATGATAAAATATTATTAACAAAATATGCAGACAGAGAGTATAAAAGATATGCACTAATTGCAGGTTTTACAGAGATAGGAGAGACTATCGAAGAAACAGTTGCAAGGGAAGTATTTGAAGAAACAGGAGTGCATATTAAAGATATAACATATTACAAAAGCCAACCATGGGGATATGATGGTAATGTCCTTATGGGATTTTTTGCAAAACTAGATGGCAATATGAAAATTACAATGGATGAAGATGAATTGTCCGTAGCAGAATGGGTTAATTATAAAGATGTTCCGGATGATGAAGAAAAGATAAGCCTAACAAGAGAAATGATGACATGTTTTCGCAAGGAGAGAGAAAATGAAAGCAAAAGACGAAAAAACAAATGTAATGAGAGTTTTAGACAGTAAGAAAATTAAATATCAGCATTATTATTATGGTGATACAGATGCAATAAGTGGGACTGATGTTGCAAAAGCATTAGGACAAAATCCGGAGTGCGTATTTAAAACATTAGTCACAGAAGGAAAGACAAAAAATCACTATGTATTTATTGTACCTGTAGAAAAAGAACTTGATTTAAAAAAGGCAGCAAAAGCTGTAGGAGAAAAATCAATACAAATGATAAAATCAAAGGAACTTTTACCACTTACAGGATACATTCATGGTGGCTGCTCACCGATTGGAATGAAAAAATTATTTAAAACAACAATTGATTCGAGTGTAGAAAAAGTAGAAAAATTTTGCGTAAGTGGTGGAAAAATCGGCTATCAGGTAGAAATTACACTTGAAGATTTAAGAAAGGTAATTCCTGTTCAGACCGCTGAAATTACTGTATAGATATACTGCATATTTAAGAAAGACTAACGAAAGAATTCTTGCACAAACTAACATACGTAGCACTCTAAATTCTTAGAATATAGTATGTCTTTGATAGAAAATTTGAAAATAGGAGGAAGAAAATGAAATACGAATTAATTGGGTTGGATATGGATGGAACGATGCTTAATTCAGAAAAGAAAATTACTGATGGAGTAATTAAGGCTATAAAAGAAGCAATAGCAAATGGAAAATATGTTTCATTATCATCAGGTCGTGCATTAGCTGAATTGACTGAGTATAGGGAAATGTTAAAGGATATGGAATATGCTATTCTTGAAAGTGGAGCATTAGTTTATAACTTAAAAAAAGATGAGATAATATCAGTAGTTACATTAGATGAAGATATTGTAAAAAAAGTATTTGAAGCAGTTAAAGGTAAAGATGTTTTTGTGCATTTGATTTCGCAAGGACGTTCAGTTTCACCTGAGAAGTTAATACCAAAAATGGATAAATATCATATGGGTGTTTATATACCTATGTATGAAAAAGTATGCACAAAAGTAGAAGATACAATAAAATTTCATTATGAAGATAAGCAGGGAATTGAAAAAATAAATTTGTTCCATACAACTCCACAGGATAGGGAAAATACAAGAAAAAAATTACAGGGTTTGCCAATAGAAATGTTGGATGCGGAAGAAACATCGCTTGAAATATCACCTCTTGGTGTTACAAAGGGCTTTGGATTAAAGAAATTATGTGAGTATTTAAATATGGGAATTGAACAATCAATTGCTGTTGGAGATGCAGATAATGATTTAGATATATTAAAAACTGCAGGACTTGCCATAGCTATGGGTAATGCAAATGAAAATGCACAAAAGATAGCAGATGTTAAGGTTGCTGATAATGACCATGACGGGGTTGCAGAAGCGATATATAAATATTTGCTTGAGAAATAAAATTCTTGAATAAACATATATACTTGTGATATAATGAGACGTAAGAAATCACGATATAAAACAACAAACCGGATTCTTTACGAATCCGGTTTTGTAGCGTCCGGGGAAAAGTGACGCATAACAAATTTAAAGAACAGGAGTTGATTGTGTATGCATTATGACTTGATTATTGTAGGTGCAGGACCGGCAGGAATCTTTACAGCATTAGAATTATTAAAGAATAATAGTGACAAAAAGATTCTTTTGGTTGAGAAAGGAAAAGCAGTAGAAAAAAGACATTGCCCGAAAGCGGAAGTAGGACATTGTGTTAACTGCAAGCCAAATTGTGCAATAACTACAGGGTTCTCCGGAGCAGGAGCTTTTTCAGATGGTAAGTTAAGCTTGTCATATGAAGTAGGTGGAGATTTGCCGATGCTTATTGGAGAAGAATTTGCACAGGAATTAATTGACTATACAGATACAATCTATTTGGAATTTGGTGCAGACCCACATGTAGAAGGAATTTACGAGGGAGAAGACATCAAGGAAATAAGAAAGAATGCAATTAAGGCAGGTCTTAAGTTAGTAGACTGCCCAATCAGACATTTGGGAACGGAAAAGGCACAGCAGCTTTATTACAATATTCAGGAATGGTTGTTACAGCATGGTGTTGAAATGAAATTTGAAATAGAATGTGAAAATATCATTCTCGATGAAGAAGGCTGTAAAGGTGTTATCTTAAGAGAAGGTAATGAAAGTGTTCATTATTATGCAGATGAAGTTGTTATTGCAACAGGAAGAAGAGGAGCTGATTGGTTAGAAAAACTATGTGCAGAACATAATATTGCACATAAACCGGGAACAGTTGATATCGGTGTGCGTGTAGAATGCAGAAATGAAGTAATGGAAAAGGTTAACGAAGTACTTTATGAGTCAAAGCTTATCGGATATCCAAGACCATGGAAAAATAAGGTACGTACATTCTGCCAAAATCCGGGAGGATTTGTTGCGCAGGAAAATTATGACAATGATTTGGCTGTAGTAAATGGTCATAGCTTCAAGGAAAAGAAGAGTAATAATACAAACCTTGCAATACTTGTAAGCCATAACTTTACTGAGCCATTCAACAAGCCGATTGAATATGCACAAAAGGTTGGTGAGTTGACAAATATGTTAGGCGCAGGTCATATTATGGTACAAAGATACGGAGATATTCTCGATGGAAAGAGAACATGGCCTAAAGAATTAGCACAGAGTAATGTTAAACCTACACTTAAAGATGCAGTAGCAGGTGATATAACAGCGGCAATGCCATACAGAGCAATGACAAATATCATTGAATTTATAAAAATGCTTGATAAAGTTGTTCCGGGATTCGCTTCAACAGAAACATTGTTGTACAGCCCTGAATTAAAATTCTATTCAAATAAAGTAAAAATGGACGAAAACCTTAATACAAACATTAAAGGTTTACATTGTCTTGGAGATTCTTCAGGATGGACAAGAGGTCTTATGATGGCATCAGTTATGGGTGTTCTTATGGGAAGAAAATTATTAGATAAATAAACGGAAGCAACAATCTGTCTGGATAGATGGGTTGTTGCTTCTTTTGCCATGAGAATCAGCCGGATTTATTAAAAATAGAATAAACACAAAATAAATGAAAAGAATATATTAGAGAAAAGATAAAATACACAATATATTTTTTATTAAATAGGATTAAGTGCCTGTATCAATAGTATGAATTTACAGTTTTAGTGAAGAAAGTAATACATTACAGTAAAAGAAAATTGCATTTAATTGTTATACATTTGGCGAAATTTGTATATTTTTTAGAAAAAATATGTATAGTATAATTCAATTTAAGATGTAGAAATCTACAGAGAATATAAGCTTTAGATGTTTATGAAAATGTTATAGCTTATGAGATTTTAAGAAAGGTGGTGTCTTAATGATTAAAGAAACAATGGCTTCCATTAAAAAAGCTGAAAAACAAGGGGAAGAAATTGTTAATAAAGCAAATGAAGATGCTGAAAAAAATATAAAAAAGGCAAATGAAGATGCTGAAAAGAGCATTGATGATGCAGTAAAAAGGCAGAAAGACAAGATAGAAGAATATTGTCAAAAAGCCAGAGAAAGAGGAGAGAAAGAAGCAAAAACAATTAGAAGTGATAATGAAAAGAATGTTAAAGAACTGTATGACAAGGCTTTAACTCTCGAAAATGAGGCTGTAAATAAGGCAGTAGAAGAAGTAATGAAATTTTAATTGTTTGTGATTTGAAATTTAAGATTATTAGATTGCATATAATGAAGGAATTGATGCTTAATCGATATAATTAAATTATCATATAACTATAAATTGTTATTTCTTTAGAAATAAAGAAGGGAGGCATGATAAAATGGCAGTATTAGAAATGCAAAAAATATGCATTTGTGCCCTGAAAAAAGAACGAAAGCCTATCATAGAATATATTCAAAGAAGTGGTGTTGTTGAAATCAAGGAAAGAAAAGTAAAAAAAGGCTTTTCCAAGATGGATACAAGTGTTGCTAAATCAAGTTTTGAAAGAAATGCAGCTTTAGCAGAAAATGCTTTGGAAGTATTAGAGCAATATGAACCGGAAAAGAAATCAATGTTTTCGTCTCTAGAAGGAAAGAGGCAGGTTGCTTCAAATGAATTTAAAAGAATTTCAGATAATAGAGATGAAATAATGGATAAAATATCAGCTATTCTTAATTTGCAAAAAGAAATATCAGCAAAACAAAATGATATTTTGAAATTAAAAGCAAATATAGAAGCTGTAAAACCATGGTTAAATATGGATGTTCCGGGTGCGACAACGGGAACTGAAAAGACAGCGTTTATTTATGGCTCATTTCCCGGAAATATTACTCAGGAACAACTGTATCAGCAAATCCAGTCAAATGAAAAGTTCCCTAAAGCGAGCGATGTAAGAATATTTTATTCAGACAAAAATCAGACCTGTGTTGCAGGATTTTGTATGAAAAAAGATGCAGAACAGTTTGAGGAAGCATTGAGGCAGATGGATTTTTCAAGACCTTCGCTGATAATGAGAAGTATTCCTGAGGTATCTAAGGAAAAATGGACAAAGAGGATTGCTGAGTTTGAAAACAGCATAGATAATCGCATTGAGGAACTCAGGCAATTAGCAGAGGATAGAGAGGACATTCAGTTAGCGGCAGATTATTTTAACAGCAGAGCAGAAAAATACGATGTACTTGGAAGGATTCTTCAAACAAAACATGTATTTATAATTACAGGTTATATTCCAAAAAAAGAATTTGAGAAGCTTAAAGAAACACTTACTGATAAATTCACGGTTATGATTGAGGCAGAAGAGATATCGGCAAAAGAACAACCTCCGGTTTTACTTGAAAACAACGCTTTTGCAAGACCTGTAGAGGGTGTTGTTGAATCATTTGGATTACCAAAGAAAGGCGAGTTTGACCCAAGTGCAATAATGGCAGTATTTTATTACATTTTATTTGGAATGATGCTAAGCGATGCAGCTTATGGATTGATAATATTTTTAGCATGCTTTATAGCGATAAAAAAATTCCCTAGAATGGGCGATTCGTTAAATAAATCATTGCATATGTTTATGTATTGCGGAATATCAACGACAATATGGGGATTGCTATTTGGAGGATTTTTTGGTGATGCAATTACAGTTGTATCGAATGTATTTTTCCATAAAAATATAGAACTTAAAGCGTTGTGGTTTGTTCCGCTTAACGATCCGATGAGACTGTTAATGTATTCAATGGTAATAGGAATTATTCATATGTTCTTAGGACTTGGAATAAAAGGGTATATGCTTTTGAAAGACAATAAAATAGTGGATTTTATATGTGATGTATTATTGTGGTATTCACTGTTAATCGGATTAATATTGTTATTATTGCCAACTGATTTATTTGCATCTATTTCACAGATGACATTTGTATTTCCGGTATGGCTGACAATCCTGTCAAAAGTTTTAACAATAATAGGACTTGTAGGATTGCTTCTTATGTCTGGCAGAAGAAAAGGTAACAAGTGGGCTATCAGAATTGCTCTTGGAGCTTATGATATTTATAACGTAACAGGCTGGCTAAGCGATTTGCTGTCATATTCAAGACTTTTAGCATTAGGTCTGGCAACAGGAGTTATTGCATCAGTTGTAAATTCTATGGGCAGCATGATAGGCGATGGCCCGGTAGGAATAATAGTTTTCATAATAGTATTTATTGTAGGTCATACACTAAACCTTGCAATCAATCTGTTAGGAGCTTATGTTCATACAAACAGATTACAGTATGTAGAATTTTTCGGAAAATTCTATGAAGGAGGAGGCAGAGCCTTCAATCCATTCACATTAAAAACAAAATATGTTGAGTTAGATAAAGGAGAGAAATAATAATGGAATTAGGAATTTTTTATGCCATTCTTGGCGCAGCGTTAGCAACTTTATTGGCAGGAGCAGGATCAGCAATGGGTGTAGGTATTGCAGGTCAGGCAGCAGCAGGTGTAGTAACAGAAGATCCGGGTAAATTTTCAAAGGTTTTAATTTTACAGCTTCTTCCTGGTACACAGGGTATTTACGGTTTATTAGTTGCATTTATCACATTAAGTAAAATCGGTTTATTAAACGGAAATCTTGCATCAATATCAACAGGAACAGGACTTATGATTTTAGCCGCATGTCTTCCAATTGGTGTTGTTGGTTTAATCTCAGGATTACACCAGGGAAAAACAGCAGTTGCAAGTATTGGAATCGTAGCTAAGAAACCTGAACAGTTTGGTAAGTCAATGTTATTCCCTGCAATGGTTGAAACATATGCTATTTTAGCACTTCTTATATCAATTCTTTCTGTAAGTAATATTCCGGTTTAATAGAAGTATATAAGCAGAAAGGAGTTGCCCATGGGTGGATTAGAAGAAATATTAAACCAAATTAAAGCTGACGCAAATGAAGAAGCGGCAGATATTTTGGCAAAGGCACAAGACACCTGCGACTCTATAAAAGAAAACGCTCAAATTGAAATTGATAAAATAGAGACTGCAGGGACAAAAAAGGCTGAGAGTGAAGAAAAATTACTATTTAGTAAAATTAAGTCAGCAGCCGGAATGGAAGCAAAGCAGAAATATCTTGAAGCAAAACAAAAAATTATTTCAGATATAGTGAATAAGGCATATAACAAAATGGTAAATGCTTCGGATGAGGAATATTTTGGTTATTTAATAAAAATGACAGAGGAATATGCTCAGCCGGCAGAAGGAAAAATGTGCCTTAATAAAAAAGATTTAGAGAGACTTCCTAAGGATTTTCAGGAAAAGATAAGTGAAGCAGCAAACAAAAATAATGGAAAATTATCAGTAAGCAATGAACCTATAAATATTGAAAATGGAATGATTCTTGATTACGGAGATATAGTGGAAAATTGTACTTTTGATGCTGTATTTCACAATAAAAAAGATGATTTGCAGGATGAAATTAACAGATTCCTGTTTAAATAGTTGAGGAGAAAAATATATGTCAGAAACCAATTATACTTATGCGGTTGCCCGTGTTCGTGCAAAAGAGGTCTCACTATTTTCTGATTCAGTGATTGAACAGTTGATGGCTTGTAAAGATTATAAAAGCTGTATGGCATTTCTTCATGACCATGGTTGGGGAAATGGAGAACCGGCGGAAACAGAAGATGAAATGCTTGCATTTGAGAGAAAGAAAACCTGGGATGACATACATGAGTTAGTAAATGAGAAAGATGCATTTGCTGTAATTACAGTACCAAGAGAGTATCATAATTTAAAAGCAGCAATTAAACAGGTATGTAGTGGAGATAAAGCAGAGCATGCATATTATGATAATTGCAGATGGTCACCTGAGCAGTTGAAGGATATGGTTGAAAGAAAAGATTTTGACAGTTTGCCTGAAAGAATGGCTTATGTAGCGAATGAAGCGACAGAGGCGTTACTACAAACTCAGGATGGTCAGTTATGCGACATAATAATTGATACAGCAACATTAGAAGCTGTTAAAGAAGAAGGAGCAAAATCAGATTCAAAATTAATAAAACAATATGCTGAAGAAATGGTTGCAGTTGCAAATATAAGAGTTGCAGTAAGATGTGCTAAAACAAAGAAATCAAAAGATTTTATGGAAAGAGCAATTGTTGCCTGTGATTCTTTAAGCAAAGCTTCTTTAATTAAAGGCGCGGAATCAGGAATTGATGGAATATGCAGTTATTTACAATCGGCAGGATACAGCGAGGCAGCTGAACATATAAAAGAATCACCGTCAGCTTTTGAAAGATGGTGTGATAATAGAATAATCGATAAAATCAAAGAAGAAAAATATAATTCTTTTTCGGCAGGCCCAATACTTGCATATTTTCTTGCAAGAGAAAATGAAATAAAAACAGTTAGAATTATATTGACCGGAAAGTTAAATAACTTAAGTGATGATTATATTCGGGAAAGGTTAAGGAAAATGTATGTATAAGATTGCAGTGTTAGGTGATTATGACAGTATATATGGGTTTGGCGCAATCGGAATGGACACATTCCCGGTAACCGACCCGGAAGAGGGAATTAAAACCCTTAGAGTGTTGGCTAAAAGCGAATACGAAATTATTTATGTGACGGAAGGTCTGGCAGTTCAGATTAATCATGAGATAAATAAATATAAAGAAATGCTGTCACCGGCAATAATATTAATTCCCGGCGTATTTGGAAATACCGGGGAAGGAGTTGCAGGAGTTAAGGCAAGTGTAGAACAGGCTGTAGGCAGCGATATTTTGTTTTCATAAATTAAAGTGAAGTGATTTTATTTCACAGTAAGGAGACTAGTATGAGCAAAGGAGTAATTAAGAAGGTTGCGGGACCTTTAGTTATAGCAGAAGGGATGAGAGATGCCAATATGTTTGACGTTGTAAGAGTAAGTAAAGAACGTCTTATTGGCGAAATCATTGAAATGCATGGTGACCAGGCTTCGATTCAGGTATATGAAGAAACAGCAGGACTTGGACCGGGAGAAGAAGTTGAGTCAACAGAAGCACCATTATCTGTAGAATTAGGTCCGGGACTTATAGCAAGTATATATGATGGAATTCAAAGACCACTTGATGATATTATGAAAGTGGCAGGAAACAACTTGAAAAGAGGAGTTGAAGTGCCATCTTTAAAGAGAGAGTTAAAATGGAACTTTGTACCTTGCATGAATGTTGGAGATGAAGTTGAAACAGGAGATGTTATTGGTACTGTAAAAGAAACAGAAGTTGTAACTCAGAAGATAATGATTCCATATGGAATTAAAGGAAAAATAAAATCAATAACAGCCGGAAATTATACAGTTACAGAGACAGTTGCAGTTGTAGAGACAAAAGACGGCGATAAAGAAATTACATTAATGCAGAAATGGCCGGTTAGAAAAGGAAGACCATATGCAAAGAAACTTCCACCAACAAAACCATTGGTAACAGGTCAGAGAGTAGTAGATACATTATTCCCAATTGCAAGAGGCGGTGTAGCAGCAGTTCCGGGACCATTTGGTTCAGGAAAAACAGTAATTCAGCATCAGTTGGCAAAATGGGCAGAGGCAGATATTGTTGTATACATTGGTTGTGGAGAACGTGGAAATGAGATGACAGATGTACTTAATGAATTTCCGGAATTAAAGGACCCAAAGACAGGACGTTCCCTGATGGAGAGAACAGTATTAATAGCAAATACATCAGATATGCCTGTTGCAGCCAGAGAAGCTTCTATTTATACAGGAATTACAATTGCTGAGTATTTTAGAGATATGGGATATTCAGTAGCACTTATGGCAGATTCAACTTCAAGATGGGCAGAAGCGCTTCGCGAAATGTCAGGACGACTTGAAGAAATGCCTGGTGAAGAAGGTTATCCGGCATATTTAGGTTCAAGACTTGCTCAGTTTTATGAAAGAGCAGGTGAGGTTATTTCACTTGGAAAAGAAGGAAGAGAAGGAGCACTTTCGGTAATTGGAGCTGTATCTCCTCCGGGTGGTGATATTTCAGAACCTGTGTCTCAGGCTACACTTCGTATCGTAAAGGTATTCTGGGGACTTGATTCAGCATTAGCTTATAAGAGACATTTTCCTGCAATTAACTGGTTAACAAGTTATTCCTTATATGTAGATAATATAGGAAAATGGTTCGAAGAAAATGTATCAGAAGAATGGCTTAAATTAAGACAGGAGCTTATGAGTCTTTTGCAGGATGAAGCACAGTTGGAAGAAATTGTAAAAATGGTAGGTATGGATGCACTTTCAGCACCTGACAGACTAAAAATGGAAGCAACAAGATCAATAAGAGAAGATTTCTTACATCAGAACTCATTCCATGAGATTGACACATACACTTCTCTTAATAAGCAATATTTAATGATGAAATTAGTACTTGGATATTATTATGAGGCAAATGAAGCTCTTTCAAATGGTGCTTCAATTGACAAATTAATAGCACTTCCAATAAGAGAACAAATCGGAAGATTTAAGTATACTAAGGAAGAAGATATTCAGAGTAGATATGATGAAATCTTAAAGGAACTTGAAATTCAGGTTGCAGGAGCATTTGATAAGGAGGACTTCTAATATGGCAAAGGAATATAGAACAATTCAGGAAGTAGCAGGTCCTTTGATGCTTGTTAGGGACGTAGAAAATGTTACTTACGATGAACTTGGAGAAATAGAACTTGCAAATGGTGAAACAAGACGTTGTAAAGTGCTTGAAATAGATGGCAAAAATGCACTGGTACAGTTATTTGAAAGTTCTACTGGAATTAACCTTTCAAACAGTAAAGTAAGATTTTTAGGTCGAAGCATGGAACTTGGCGTTTCGGAAGATATGCTTGGAAGAGTATTTGACGGATTAGGTAACCCAATAGATGACGGACCCGCAATTCTTCCGGAAGAGAGAAGAGATATTAATGGTGTACCTATGAATCCGGCAGCAAGAAATTACCCTTCAGAATTTATTGAAACAGGAATTTCAGCAATTGATGGATTAAACACATTAGTAAGAGGACAGAAATTGCCAATTTTCTCAGCTTCAGGTCTTCCACATGCACAGTTAGCAGCGCAGATTGCAAGACAGGCAAAGGTAAAAGGAAAAGATGAACAGTTCGCCGTAGTATTTGCAGCTATGGGTATAACATTTGAAGAGGCAAATTATTTTATAGATAGTTTCAAAGAAACAGGAGCGATTGATAGAACAGTATTGTTTATAAATTTAGCAAATGACCCGGCTGTTGAACGTATTGCCACACCGAAAATGGCATTGACTGCAGCAGAATATCTTGCATTTGAAAAAGGAATGCATGTACTTGTAATTCTTACGGATATTACTAACTATGCAGATGCTTTAAGAGAAATTTCTGCAGCAAGAAAAGAAGTTCCGGGACGTAGAGGATATCCGGGATATATGTATACTGATTTGGCAACAATGTATGAAAGAGCAGGACGTCAGAGAGGTAAAGACGGTAGCGTAACAATGATTCCTATTCTTACAATGCCTGAAGATGATAAGACACATCCAATTCCTGACCTTACAGGATATATAACTGAAGGACAGATTATTTTAAGCCGTGAGCTTTACAGAAAAGGCATTCAGCCACCAATAGATGTTCTTCCATCGCTTTCAAGACTTAAAGATAAAGGCATTGGGGAAGGAAAAACAAGAGCAGATCATTCAAATGTAATGAACCAGTTGTTCTCAGCATATGCAAGAGGTAAGGATGCTAAAGAACTGATGGTTATTTTAGGTGAGGCAGCACTTTCAGAAACAGACAGAATTTATGCAAAATTTGCTGATGAATTTGAAAAGAAGTATGTATCACAGGGATACCAGTCAGACAGAAGCATTGAGGAAACAATGGATATAGGATGGGAATTGCTTAATATTTTGCCTCGTGCAGAACTTAAACGTATTGATGATAAATATCTTGATATGTATTACAAAGAAAAATAAGTGATACAAAAAAGCGTTTAGAAAGCGAGGTGAGAGAATGGCAAACACTCAGGTTAATCCTACAAGAATGGAATTGACGAAACAGAAGAAGAAACTTGTATCTGCAGTAAAGGGACATAAACTTTTAAAAGATAAAAGAGATGAGCTTATGAGACAGTTTTTGGATTTGGCAAGGGAAAATATGGAACTTAGACTAAAGGTTGAGGAATCCATAAAAAAGGCAAATACAATTTTTGTTGTTGCTAAGGCGGGAATGAATACTGAAACATTAACAACGGCTTTAATGGCAACAAAGCAAAAACTTGAACTAAATGTAGATAAGAAAAATATAATGAGTGTAGATATTCCGGTATATTCCGTTAAATCTAAGACAGCTAATCCAAATGACATATATTCTTATGGATTTGCATTTACAACAGGAGACTTAGATGATGCAGTCACATCTCTCGCAGATATCAGAGAAGATATGGTACGATTAGCACAGATTGAAAAATCATGTCAGTTGCTTTCAAGTGAAATCGAGAAAACAAGAAGAAGAGTTAATGCCTTAGAACATGTTATAATTCCTGAGGCACAGAAAAATATAAAGTATATTACTATGAAATTAGATGAAAATGAACGAAGCACACAGATTCGATTAATGAAAGTAAAAGATATGATGTTAGAGGAAGCACATCATTATAAAGAAAAATAAATATAGTTATTTTATGTAGCGGACAAATGGAATTTTGTTTTACATCAAAAAATAAATACTAAAATTATGTAAGGTTACTTTTAGTGATGTAAGATAAATTTGTTCGCTACTTTTTTATTTATGGACTATAAAACAGATACTATGCGTGTGATGATCATAGTTTTAACAAACTATTAAAACGAAAAGCAATAGTAGAGAGAGTAAGGCTTTTACTTGACAGTTATGATTTTTTAAAATATCATATATAAAGTAAAAGATTATTGGGGATATTAAGCCTGACAATAGTGTATGAATTACTTGATTTTTGAGACAAAAGGAGGCAGAAATGATTGATTTTCATTCTCATGTATTGCCTGGTATAGATGATGGAAGCAGTTGCGAGGAGGAATCACTTGACATGCTTCGTATAGCAAAGAGTCAAGGAGTTATTACAATGTTAGCAACTCCTCATTTTTATGCTCAAAATAATTCAGTCGGACATTTCCTAAAAGACAGAGAAAAGTCATTTAATAAATTAAAAGCATGTACCGAATACATGAAAGATGATGCGTATCCTGCTATAAAGCTTGGAGCTGAGGTGTGTTATTTTAATGGAATAGGACAGGCAAGAGAATTGGAAAAACTGTGTATAGAAGATACAGATGCGATTCTACTCGAGCTTCCTTTCACACAATGGAACAAATTTGTTTTGCAGGATGTCATAATGCTGATGGAAGAGAGACGTCTTACGGTTATTTTGGCACATATAGAAAGATTTTATGCTTTTCAGACAAGGAAAAAAATTTGGAAGGAAATGCTTGAATTACCTGTTATTTTCCAGGTGAATGCAGATTTTCATGACAATAGAAAGAAAAGAAAAGTCGTAAAAAAGTTAATAGAAAATGATAAACCTCTTATTTTAGGAAGTGATTGTCATAATGTTGAGAACCGAAAACCAAATCTTATAAGCGGATATGATTATATATCAGATAAATATGGTAAAAAGATGGTTGAACAAATAGATAATCTGGGAAGAGAAGTGCTTGGATTTGATACTAAATAAAATTGATAGGGTGTTAATCAAATGAAAAAGAAAAGAAAAAAATACATAAAAATTGTTGCAGGTATATTGATATTCATATTATTTATTATAGCTTTTGGATATGGACTCCAGTATATTGATAATAAGACGGAAAAGACGAATGTTTCGGATGAGGATTCTATTAATGACTGGAATGTTCAGGTCGCAAGAGGAAAAATAAAGCTTAATAAGAAAAAATATGATTATTATCATGATTTTGAAAATTACCTTCTTATTGGAACAGATGCTTCAGGAAATGATGGAGAAGGCGATGAATATCAGGGCAGTATGGCAGATTTTTTAATGCTTGTTATTGTTGATAAAACAGATGGAACTTATAGTTTTCTGCAATTTAACAGAGATACCATGACAGAGATATCATTAATTAATCATGAAGGAAAAGGTGCAGCAACGGCAACTCTTCAGTTATGTACGGCACATTGGTATGGTGGAAATAAAGAACAAGGCTGTAAGAATACAGTAAAAGCCGTAAAGAAATTATTAGGTGGTATGGAAATTAATGGCTATTATGAACTTAACATGAGTGAAATTCCTACACTTAATCAAATTGTCGGTGGAGTTACAGTAACATTAGAAGAAGATTTTACAGACAAATATCCTGAAATGAAAAAAGGAGCAACATTACAACTTACTGATGATGAAGCATACGCTTATGTACATGACAGATATGGTGTTGGTGATGAAGAAAATGCATCAAGAATGAAGCGACAACAACAGTATATGACAGGTTTCTTCAAAAAATTACAGGATAAAATTAAGTCAGACAGTAATTATACAACAGATATATTTAATCAGTTGCAGGATAAGGCAACAACAGATATAACAATTGGAACAATATCTAATATAAGCAATATATTTGCAAGTGGAACAAATAAGGGGATATATGAATTACAGGGAGAATCAAAGGTTGGCCAGGCACTGGGAGATAATCTTGATCATATTGAATTTTATGTAGATAAAGATTCTATGGTTACAACTATGGAGGATTTATTTGGAATAAAGGAACATAACAACAAGGAGTAAAGGAAAGAAAAAATGAAACAACAGGTAGATAATATTAATATGAATGAAAAAGAAGATGAAGTAGAAATTAATCTTTTAGACTTATTCAACTATTATCGTAAAAAGATTATTTTTATCATAATTGGTTTTGTAGTTGGAGCTATATTAGCAGGTCTTGGAACAAAATTTTTAATAACACCAAAGTACACTGCTACAGCTAAAGTATATATGGTATCTGCATCAAATAATTCAGTAGTTAATTTGGCAGACTTAAGTATTGGTACTTCATTGTCGGAAGATTATGCGGAATTATTGCATGTACGTCCTATAATAGAAGCAGTAAGCAAGGAAAATGATTTAGGATATTCATATGAACAGCTTAACGGAATGATTAGTATTTCTACAGTAGAAGATACACGTATTTTGAAAATAGCAGCTGTTAGCACTAAACCAAAGGAAGCTAAGATTATAGCGAATGCATTGGCTGAAAAGGCAGTTACTGAAATTCCTAAATTAATGGGAACTACAGCACCAAATATTGCAGAAAGAGCAATTACACCTAAATTTAAAAGTTCACCAAGTCTTAAGAAGAATACAATGCTGGGAGCACTTGGAGGGATGGTTTTAGTATTAGCAGTATTGACATTCTTATTTATTACTGATGATACAATTAAGACAGAAGAAGATATTGAAAAATATTTGGGAATTATTCCATTAACTGTTATTCCTGATGGAAATGTGAAATATGGTTCATATAGCAATTATGCAAAAGGAAAAAAAGATTATACACCGAAAAAATAAGCTTGAGGAGAAAGTAAAATGAATAAAATTAAAATGGATTCAATACAGGAACTTCCTTATGCTGTAGAAGAATCAATAAACCGTCTTCGTATAAATGTCAGCTTTTTAGGAAATGAAATAAAGAAAATTATGGTTGTAAGTACATTGCCAAATGAAGGTAAAAGTTTTGTTACAATGCAGATGTGGAAACAGATGGCTAATGCCGGAATTAAGTCAGTGTTAGTTGATGCTGATATGAGAAATTCAGTATTAGTGAAGAAAAATGATATGGAGCGTCAGGATGGGAAAGAAATGAAAGGTCTTGTAAATTATCTTGCAGAAGATTTTTCTCTAGATGAAGTTATATATGAAAGTCCTTTTGAAAATGGATACATTATTCCAAATGTAGAAAATATAATTAATCCATCAATGTTACTTGAAAGTGACAAATTTGGAAATATGTTAAATGAACTTTCAAAAGATTACAGATATGTATTTGTAGATGCACCACCACTAGGACTTGTTTCAGATGCTGAAAAAATTGGAAGCATGTGTGATGGAGCGATTCTTGTTATAAGAAGTGGAGAAATCACAAGAGCAGAAGTTAAGAATTCAATAAAACAGCTTGAAAGATCAGGATGTAAAATATTAGGAGTGGTTTTAAACCGTGCAACAGATTTGAAAAATAAATACAGTAAACAGAAATATTATAGTGGTAAATAGTAATGATTTATAATACTAAGGAAAAATCTATTAATAATACACAATATTTATGTATAAATTTTACCGAAAATGTCAAAAATATATAGTTTTATATAAAAAGGTATTTAAAAAGACACTCTTTAGTAGTATAATGTGCCTATGGTGAGCTTTTATGATTGTAAAAAGTTTGCTATAGGGCAATCGACTTGGCTTTGGTCGATGTTGCGAATTAATAAATAAAGCTCAATAGAGGACAGGAGGAACTTAATAATGATGAAGAAGTTATTGAAAGAAGTTGCTGTATTAGCAATGGCAGCAGTAGTAGCAGTTAGTTCAGTTTCAGGAGTACAGGCAGCAGTTGCTAGTCCAACAGTAAGTGTTGTACCGGTTGATAAGAAGAACGTTGCAGCTACAGATGGTAACAATGTAGATACAAAGGCTGATGGAACAGCTGAGGTTAACAATGTTACAGTTAGTAAGAATATAGCTACAGTACCTGCTACAGTAACAGTTGATGGGGTAACTTACACAGTAACAGTAATTAAGGCTAAAGCATTTGCTAAGACAGCAAAGAAAGCTAAACAGATTGTAATTCCAGCTACAGTTAAGAGAGTTAACAAGATGGGATTCACAGGAGCTAAGAAAGTAAAGAAGATTATTGTTAAAGGAACAAAGAGCTTCACAGTAAAGAAAGGTGCTTTCAAGGGATTAAATTCAGCTAAGATTACAGTTAAAGTTAATAAGAAGATGAAAGCTAAAGAATTCAAGAAATTAAAGAAGAATTTAAAGAAAGCCGGATTCAAGGGAAAAGTTACAAAATAATAATAATTACATAAAGAAAAGGAGCTTTGAAAGCTCCTTTTCTTTTTATAGAAGGAGAATGAAATGAAGATAAAAGAAGGGTTTATTTTAAGAAAAGTAGGAGGAAGTAACGTAATTGTTCCTACAGGAAATGAGACAAACGAATTTAATGGAATGATAACAACAAATGATACAGGTGCATTTATATTTGAGAAATTACAAAGTGGAATGAATAGTGATGAAATAGTCAAAACGATAACTGAAGAGTTTGAAATAGACAGTGAAACTGCAACGAAGGACGTAGAAAAATTCATTGAGAAAATGAAAGACGCAAATATATTTGAATAGTTATTCTGGCAAAAAAAGGGATAACTGATTACAAATATATTATTTATAATAATAGAGAAAGAATTTGATTTAGATAATGAAAGATAGAGAAAGTCTTGTATGGATAAAAGCTAAAGCTAAGAAGCAAAGCTTTAGAATAATTATTTTAAGTATAGCAAATATAATTCTTGCACTAATTGGAACAGGCTTATCGGTTTTAAGTAAGTTTGCAATAGATGCGGCAGCAAATGCAGCAGATGCGCAGGGACACGATGAATTTATTAAATTTAGAAACCAGATTATAGTTGTGGGCATTATTATTTTATGCACAATTTTGTTTAGAATGATTCTTAGAATTGCAACGCAGAGCATGACTGTTAAGGCACAGGCAGGTCTTGAAATGAGCATGAGATCGCAATTGTATCAGAGCATTATAAGAAAAAATTATAGTGATATAATGAAATATCATAGTGGAGAGTTAATTAACCGTCTGACAAGTGATATGAAAATAGTTACAGAAGGAGTTACATCAATTATTCCAACTATTTTGTTTTGCGTTTTCCAATTCTTAGGTGCTTTTATAGTGCTTGTTTCATTTGACTGGAGATTTACTATTTTATTTTTAGCAGCAGGAATTGTATTGTCAGTAACAACATTATTTTTTAGAAAAAAATTAAAAAGTCTACATAAGGCTGTTCAGGAGACAGATGGAAAAGTAAGATCATTTTATCAGGAATCAATAGAAAGCATTCTAGCTGTAAAAACATTTGGCGTAGAGGATAAGTTTGCTGAAAAAGGCGACATACTTCAAAAGAAAAATTATGATATGAAAATGAAACGAAGGGTCATAAGTATATGTGCAAACACAGGATTTAGTTTCATTTTTAATGCAGGGTATTTGTTTGCATTAATCTGGTGTGCATTAAAAGTATGCGCAAAGACAATGAGTTTTGGTACTTTGACTGCAATGCTTCAGTTAATATCCCAGATACAAACTCCATTTTTCAATATAACTAAGGTTATTCCGCAATATTACAGTATTTTGGCTTCGGCAGAAAGAATAATCGAGATTGAGAATATACAGGATGAACAAAGAAACGAACCAAAGGAAACGGTAAAAGAACTCTATGATAAATTCGATAAAGGTATATTTAAAAATATAAGATTCAGCTATGGAAGAGATATTGTACTTAAAGAAGGAAATGCAGATTTTAGTAAAGGTGAATTTGTGGCGATAAGGGGGATTTCCGGAATTGGAAAAAGTACTTTGTTTAAACTTTTGCTAGGAGTTTTCAGACCGGATGAAGGTGAGATAAAGTTATGCTTTAAAGATGGAGAAGAAGTTACTGTTTCACCTGATACAAGAAGAATGTTTGCGTATGTGCCTCAGGGAAATTTTTTGTTTAGCGGTACAATAAGAGAGAACCTAACTTTAATCAAAGATGCAGATGATGAAACAATAAAGCAGGCATTAATAGCAAGTGATATATATGATTTCGTAAGCAAATTACCAAATGGAATGGATACTAAGATTGGTGAAAACGCCATGGGATTATCAGAAGGTCAGGCACAAAGAATTGCAATTGCGAGAGCAGTTATAAGTGGAGCACCAATCTTATTGTTAGATGAAGCAACATCAGCGCTTGATGAAATGACAGAAAAGAGAGTGTTGGAAAATATAAAGAAATTAAAAGAAAGAACATGTATCATAATTACTCATAAACAGGCTGCGTTAGATGTATGCGATAAGGAATTTATAATTAAAGATAAGTGCTTATATCAAAAATAAAGTGGCATCAGGGATTATTTCCTGATGTCACTTTATTTTTGTGCCTTTTGTGAAATCCGGCATCATTTTATAAGTACATATTTATTCACCATATCCCACAATGAGTCATGAAATACCATTGCAAGTGCTTTCCATTGTTTATGCTTTTGTGATTCGTATTCTAACTGCTTTTTCAACTGCTGTATTTCAAGAAGTAAATCTTCCGTTTCCTTTAGTAGAAGTTCATTTTCATTAATCATTTTAAATGTCCTCTTCTAAATTATTGCTGTAAAGCCTATTAAATTATATCAGAAATATGAAGAAATATGGAAAGAATATATCGACACAAAATAGACAATTATGACAGTAATAAAGGAAAAAAAGTCGGAATTAAATATATATCTTGTAGATAAATGTCGGATTATACAATTTATCATACTTGAGGGTCGGAATATAGGGTTCAGGTTGTAAATGAAGATGGAATATTATATAATAAAAAGAGTGCCAAATGAAATGAATTTGGATATATGACGTAAGGTCATAAAAATGATGAAAGGAAATTGTCGGTGCTTATATTCAAATATATAGTAGACAATGAATTAGTGGAAATGGGAAAATATTTTGGAACAGATGGTTTTAGAGGAGAAGCAAATGTTAATTTAACAGCAATGCATGCATTTAAGATAGGACGATTCATAGGATGGTATTATGGAAGATATCATAAATGCTCAGTTGTTATTGGAAAAGATACAAGAAGAAGCAGTTACATGTTCGAAGACGCTTTGTCAGCAGGGCTTACATCTACAGGTGCAGATGTATACTTATTACACGTTACTACAACACCAAGTGTTTCATATGTTGTAAGAACAGGAGATTTTGATTGCGGAATTATGGTATCAGCAAGTCATAATCCATTCTATGATAACGGAATTAAGTTAATTAATGGCAATGGTGAAAAGATGGAACAGGAGGTCATTGATGAAGTAGAAAAATACTTAGACAGTGATTTAGAAAGTATTCCATATGCAAGAATGGAAAAAATCGGAAGAACAGTTGACTATTTTGCAGGAAGAAACAGATATATGGGTTATTTGATGTCACTTGCAACACATTCATATAGAAATATCAAAGTTGGTCTTGACTGTTCTAATGGTAGTGCATCTTCAATTGCAAAAGGAGTATTTGATGCACTTGGTGCAGAAACACATGTAATTAATGATGCACCGGATGGAACTAACATTAATAAAGAATGTGGTTCAACACATATTGAAGAATTACAGAAATATGTTATTGGAAATAAGTTAGATATCGGATTTGCATATGACGGAGATGCTGACAGATGTTTATGTGTAGATGAAAAAGGAAATGTTGTTAATGGTGATTTAATTTTATATGTTGCCGGAGTTTATATGAAACAGAAAGGAACTCTTGTAAACAATACAGTTGTAACAACAATTATGTCAAATATCGGTCTTTATAAAGCATTTGATGCAGTAGGCATTGATTATGAAAAGACAGCAGTAGGTGACAAATATGTTTATGAATGCATGAGAGAAAATGAATATAAACTTGGTGGAGAAGAATCAGGTCATATTATTTTTGGTAAGTATGCAACAACAGGAGATGGTATTTTAACATCAATCAAATTAATGGAAGTAATGCTTGCAAGCAAGAAAAAAATGTCAGAACTTACATCACCTGTTACAATCTATCCACAGTGCCTTAAAAATGTAAAGGTTAAGAGTAAACCGGAAGCACAGCAGGATGCAGATGTTCAGGCAGCAGTAAAAGAAGTTGCAGATAAGCTTGGAGAAGACGGAAGAATTCTTGTAAGAGAAAGTGGAACAGAGCCTGTAATTCGAGTAATGGTTGAAGCAAGAACTGATGAAGAAGCAGAAAAATGTGTTGACTATGTAGTAGATGTAATTAACAAAAAAGGTCATGCATTATAAAAGATATTTGATCATTGACACATTAAAGTAATTTATAATGTACAATAACTGTTTAATAGTTAATAAAGGAAAAACTTTTAAAATGAAAAAAATATACATAGTTAGAATAGTCTTAATTGTTTTGATAGGATTCTGGATGGGAACCATATTTGGATTTTCGGCTGAGAATGGTGAATCATCTCAGTCTCTTAGTGATAAGATTACTGTTAAAGTAGTTAAATATATAGAGCCTGAATATGACAGCAAGGATTTATTAAAGCAACAGGACATATTTAATAAAACCAGTTTTTTTGTAAGAAAGACAGGACATTTTGGAGAATATGCAATATTGGGGATATTGATAACTATGTTTGCAATGACATTTAGAGCATACAGAAGTAAAAAGATAAGATACCGGTTAATGACAATTGTCGTTCCGTTTATTTATGCGTGCACAGATGAATTCCATCAGGGATTTGTAGATGGAAGAAGTCCTAAATTTTTTGATGTATGCATAGATACGTGCGGAGCATTTACGGCAATAGTCATAATGATTGGAATTAATATATTGATAAAGAAGATAATGACAGAAAGGGATAGAAATGAAGACTTGGGAACAGTATATTAGAAAAGTAACTCCATACACACCCGGCGAACAGCCAAAGACAGCGAATGTAGTAAAATTAAATACTAATGAAAATCCTTACCCACCGGCACCGGGAGTGAGAAAAGCACTTTGTGATATGGATTCGGCAATTCTTCGAAAATATCCGGACCCGGGTGCAACAGAATTAGTTGATGCAATTGCTAAATATTATGGAGTTAAATCAAACCAGGTATTTGTAGGAGTAGGTTCAGATGACGTTTTAGGAATGGCATTTTTAACATTCTTTAATTCAGATAAACCAATACTATTCCCTGATATTACATATTCTTTTTACGATGTATGGGCAGATTTATTTGATATTCCTTATGAAACAATAAAATTAGACGATAATTTTGAAATAATACCTGAGGATTATTTTAGAAAAAATGGTGGAATCGTATTTCCTAATCCAAATGCTCCAACAGCAGTAGAGATGTCAATAGACAAGGTTGAGAAAATTATAAAAAATAATCAGGATTCGGTAGTAATTGTTGATGAAGCATATGTAGATTTTGGAGCAACTTCAGCATTAAAATTCATTGAAAAATATGATAATGTGCTAGTTGTAAGAACATTTTCAAAATCCCGTTCAGCAGCAGGTCTTAGAATCGGTTATGCAATGGGAAATGAAAAGTTAATCAGTGCAATGCTTGCTGTTAAGTTTTCGTATAATTCATATACAATGAATTTTCCAACAATCTATGCAGGTGTAGAAGCTATAAAAGACGATGCTTATTTCAAAAATCTTGTGGAAAAAATAATTACTACAAGAGAGAATGCAAAAACAAAACTTAAAGAATTAGGATTTACATGCACTGATTCAAAGACTAATTTTTTATTTGCAACTCATAAAAGCGCGAAAGCTGAGGATATATTTAATTATCTAAAGACAAAAAATATTTATGTAAGATATTTTAAGAAGCCAAGAATAGATAATTATTTAAGAATTACAATTGGCACGGATGATGAAATGGAAAAATTATATTTGGCATTAGAAGAATATTTAAAATAATATTGTCTGACACATTAATAAATATATATCGAGACAGGAAAAGTGTTAATAAAATTCCCGGAAGAAAAATTCCGGGAATTTTTGAATTTAAGTGCATCTGGCGGCGTACAATGTAAAGATGATAAAAAGTCGGAGTCAAAAAAATCCCCGACTTTAAAATAATTATTTTAACAAATAATAAGTGCTAAAATAGCAATTTATAGATTAACTTAATCTAAGATTCTTCCATCTGTAGAAATTGTAACTACATTCCATGGAATAAATTTTCCACTGTTTTTTATTGCATCTTTTGCAGCATTTTCTAAACCACCACAGCATGGGACTTCCATTCTCACAATACATACTTCTTTAATATCATTATTTTTAATTATTTCAGTTAACTTAATTGAATAATCAGTGTTGTCTAATTTAGGACAACCTACAATAGTTACATGATTTTTAATAAAATCCTGATGGAAATTTGCATATGCATAAGCAGTACAGTCGGCAGCAATCAGCAATTTAGCACCATCGAAAAATGAAGCGTTAGGTGCAACCAATTTGATTTGAACAGGCCACTGCATTAACTGACTTGAAGATACATAGGTTTGTTTATTTTCATTATTTACATTAGTCTCAGGGTGTAATGATTTAGCTTTCATACCCGGACATACGAAAGATGCAGGTGCAGCCTTTTTAGCCTGAGCAGCTTTTACAGCAGCTTCATTATATTCCGGAGCTTCACGTTCAACAAAAGAAATTGCATTCATAGGACACGCAGGAAGGCAGTCTCCTAAACCATCACAATAATCTTCACGAAGAAGCTTAGCTTTACCATTAACAATCTCAATTGCACCTTCATGGCAGGCATTTGCACAAATACCACATCCATTACACTTTTCTTCATTAATTTCTATAATACGACGAATCATATTAGACCTCCAATTTGAAATTTATTACAATTATTTGTATATTGATTTGATAATGCTAGTATAGTACAATCAGTATGACAAATCTGTTGTTAAAACAACAATAAAGATAATTAATTATATGTTATATGTAAAATTATTTTATGAGGTGCAACGATGAATTATCAACTCTTGTCAAATTCAAAATTATTTAAAGGGATGAGTGAAGAAGAAATAAAGACAATGTTAAGTTGCCTTGGGGCAGTTACAAAAAAATATAAAAAAGGTGAAGATATTTATAGAGTAGGAGAATCAATCCAACTATTTGGAATGGTTATTGAGGGCGGTGTAAATATTGAAAGCGATGATTTATGGGGAAACAAGAGCATATTAAGTCATATAGAACCCGGATTTATATTTGGAGAAACATATGCAAGTATTCCTGGAGAGGCACTGCTTGTAAATGCTGTGGCAACGGAAAATACTAAGATTTTATTCTTAAATGCTTATAGGGTGCTTGAAACGTGCCCCAATACATGTGGTCATCATGAAAAGTTAATTAAAAATTTACTTCAGATATCAGCTCATAAAAATTTAATGCTTTCAAGAAGAATATTACACACATCATCTAAATCCATTCGAGGAAGACTGTTAGCATATTTTTCAGATCAGGCGAAAATAAGTGGAAGTTATAAGTTTACAATCCCATTTAATAGACAACAGCTCGCTGATTATTTAAATGTAGACAGAAGTGCAATGAGTAATGAGTTGTCTAAAATGAAAAATGACGGAATAATAGAAATAGATAAAAATACATTTACGTTAAAAGAACAGTTGCAAGTATAAAATAGCAAATAGAAAAAATACATTTACGTTAAGAGAACAATCGTAAGTATAAAATATCAAGTAGAAAAAATACATTTACGTTAAAAGAACAATTATAAATATAAAACAACAATAAAAATAAAATGCAAATAAGCAAAAATACACAGAAAAAGGAGTGGTAAAATGCATTCACCATTAGAGATAGCAAAAAGTTACATAGAAATAGGAATACACAAAAGCAATCTGCCAATTTTCAAGATGATATTACTTGGATTTTTCGCAGGAATGTTTATAGGATTTGCAGGTATAGGTTCAACAGTAGCAGCAAGCAGTATATCAGTCGCTTCAGTAGCTAAGCTTGTAGGGGCAATGGTATTTCCGGCAGGAATGGCAATGGTTCTTGTTGCAGGAAGTGAATTGTTTACAGGGAATAATCTGATAATTTTATCTGTTTTGGCAGGGAAAAACAGCGTATGGAAGATGTTAAAAAACTGGTTATTTGTATATATAGGAAATTTCATTGGAACATCTTTTGTTGCGGTTTTAGTTGTATATGGACATACTCCTAATTTATTTCAGGGAGATTTGGCAGGTGCAATAGTAAATGCCGCAAAAGCGAGAACAGATTTAGCGGTTTCAGATAGTTTTGTGAGAGGAATATTATGCAATATATTGGTATGTATTGCAATTTGGATGTCATTTGCAGCAAAAAGAGTGTCAGGAAAATTAATGACAAGTTTCTGGCCGGTAATGATATTTGTATTATGCGGATTTGAGCATTGCATAGCGGATATGTATTTTGGAGTTGCAGGATTGTTAACAGCATCAGAGTATGGTATAACAGCAGATGGACTTACATGGTTTAATTTTCTTGTAAATAATTTGATACCTGTAACACTTGGCAATATTGTCGGAGGAGCAGGAATTGTAGGATGTGGATATTATATGGCATTTCTTCATAAGTCTCCACTTTCAGGAGAAACAGCAGAAAAAGAGGCAAAAGATATAGACATTGCGGAAGAATATTAATAGTGGAGGAGCAAAGTGGCAGAAAATGAAAAAACATATATAGCCATAGATTTAAAGTCTTTTTATGCATCAGTTGAATGCAGGGAAAGAAAGTTAGATTGTATGACTACAAATTTGGTGGTGGCTGACAAAAGCCGAACTGAAAAAACAATATGTCTGGCTGTTTCGCCGTCACTTAAAGCTTATGGGATTCCGGGCAGAGCCAGATTATTTGAAGTGATTCAAAAAATAAAAGAAGTTAATGAGGAAAGAAAGGCAAAATTGCCGGAAGGAGTTTTCCATGAATTATCGTATAATGATAATGTTATAAAAAAATCTCCATACGTAGGGGTTGATTATATTGTAGCGAAACCAAGAATGGCACTGTATATGCAATACAGTGCCAGAATTTATGAAATATATCTTAAATACATTGCATCTGAGGATATACATGTTTATTCTATTGATGAAGTATTTATGGATGTGACGCATTATTTAAAAACATATGAATTAACTCCTAAGCAGTTGGCAAAGAAAATAATAAAAGATATTCAACAGACAACGGGAATTACAGCAACGGCAGGTATTGGTACAAATTTATATTTGTGTAAGATTGCAATGGATATTATGGCAAAGCACATTCAGGCAGATGAAGATGGCGTAAGAATTGCTTATTTGGATGAAATGCTTTACAGAAAACAATTATGGAATCATAGACCAATTACAGATTTTTGGAGAGTCGGAAGAGGATATGCAAAGCAACTTGAGAAATATGGTTTGTATACGATGGGAGATATTGCCAGATGTTCAGTTGGAAAGGAAAATGAATTCCATAATGAAGAACTTTTGTACAAGTTATTTGGTGTAAATGCAGAATTACTGATAGACCATGCGTGGGGATGGGAGCCATGTACAATTGAAGATGTTAAATCCTATAAACCTGAAACTAACAGCTTAGGTTCAGGGCAGGTATTGCAATGCCCATACACGTGGGAAAAGGCAAGAGTTGTTGTTGGAGAAATGATTGAACTTCTTGTTCTTGATTTAGTTGAAAAAGAACTGGTTACTAATCAAATTGTGCTTACAGTAGGATATGACATAGAGTGTATTAAAAATCCTGAAATAAGAAAAAAGTACGATGGAAGTGTAACAACGGATTATTATGGAAGAAAGATACCAAAACACGCTCATGGGACAACAAATTTAAAAGAACATTGTTCATCTACAAAGCTTATAACTGAGGCAGTTTTAAAATTATATGATGAAATTGTAAATAAGAATTTGTTAATACGAAGAATAAATATAGCAGCAAATCATGTTATAAATGAAAAAGATGTTGTGAAAAAAGATGATTATGAACAGTTAGATCTATTTACTGATTATGAAGAACAGGCTAAGAAAAAAGAAACAGAAGAAAAGCAGTTACAAAGAGAAAAACAAATGCAAAAGGCTATGCTAGAGATAAAAAAGAAATATGGGAAAAACGCAATTTTAAAGGGAACTAATTTGACAGAAGGTGCTACAGCAATAGAGAGGAATGAAATGATTGGTGGGCATAAAGCATAAAATTAAGTTTGTTAAAAAGATATTTATATAAATTATAAATGAAATTTTATTAATTTAACATTATGTAAAAGTTAGAGATGTTAATAAGGTATGGAAAGGCAGATGGCAAAATGAGTAAAGAGGCAAAGAATACTTATGAAGATATTATAAATATGGAGCATCCAACATCAAAAAGGCATCCAAGGATGACGGTTTATAACAGAGCTGCACAATTTTCACCATTTGCTGCACTGACAGGTCATGAGGAGGCGTTGAAAGAAACTGCAAGAATTACTGATAATAAAATTGAATTAGATGAAAATGTTAAAAGAGAACTTGATTATAAATTACAACAGATATTAAATAAAAATGACTCTATTCAAAATGTGCAGATTACTTATTTTAAAAAAGATGAAAATAAAGAGGGCGGGGCATATTTAAATATATGCTCCAAAATAAAAAAGATAGATGAGTATAAAAAAACAGTTGAATTTACCGATGGAAAAGAAATTTTTATAGATGATATTATATCTATAGAGGAAGAAACAAAATGAAATAAGTTTGTTTTTAGAATGTTTTCTACGATTAGCCGCCGACAAAAGTACGGGGCAGTACATAGTTTTAAAGGAGCTTTAAGATGAAATATTTAAAACAATTTTTAATAATACTTGTAATTTCATATGCAGGAGAGTTGTTAAAATACGTGTTACCTTTACCGATTCCGGCTAGTATATACGGAATGGTTATTTTACTTGTAGGATTGCTTACAGGATGGATTGCACTTGATGCAGTTAAAGACGTTGGCAAATTTTTGATAGAAATAATGCCTGTTATGTTTATACCGGCAGGAGTAGGACTTATGTCGTCATGGGGAATACTAAAACAATTGATATTGCCTGTTAGTATAATAACAGTAGTAACAATAGTTACAGTTATGGCTGCAACAGGAAAGGTTTCACAATGGGTTATACGAAAAGGAAAATCTGATAAAGAGGAGAATGAAAAAGATGAATAATTTGCTTGAAACATCTTTATTTGCGGGCGTAAGCATAAGTCTTGTATCATATATGATTGGTCTTGCATTAAAGAAAAAATTTAAACTGGGGATATTTAATCCGTTATTGATTTCAATTATATTTACAATTGTTATTTTGGTTTGCGCAAATGTAGATTATGAAACATATAACAAGGGTGCAGTTTATTTAAGCTGGTTTTTAACTCCGGCAACAGTGTGCCTTGCAATTCCATTATATGAACAGTGGCAATTGTTAAAAAGAAATTTTAAAGCAGTAATTTTAGGAATATCAGCCGGAGTGCTTACCAGTTTGTGTACAGTGTTGATTTTGGCAAAATTAATGAAAATGACACACAGGGAGTATGTTACTTTACTTCCAAAGTCAATAACTACAGCAATCGGTATGGGCGTTTCAGAGGAATTAGGCGGATATGTTACAATTACGGTAGCAGTAATTGTAGTTACAGGAGTTTTAGGAAATATATTTGGAGAACTTATTTGCAAGATATTTAAGATTACGGAACCTATTTCAAAAGGATTGGCATTAGGAGCATCTTCTCATGCAATTGGAACTGCAAAGGCAATTGAAATGGGAGAAATCGAAGGTGCAATGAGCAGTCTTGCAATAGCTGTTACAGGCATTTTGACGGTAGTTTTAGCATCTGTATTTGCAAATTTTTTATAGAAATATATTAGGATGCAGGGTCAAAACGTTTAAGCCATCGTAAACTTGCTCATAAGTGGATAACTATAAATTTTACAGATTACTTAAAGAAGGAGTACAACTATGATTATTACAATAGCCAGACAGTGCGGATGTAATGGAGATGAAATAGGAAAAGCATTGGCACAAAAATATAATTTAAAATTATTTGACAAAAAAGCAATTTCTAAAATGGCAAAGGAAAAAGGGTATTTTGAAAGATACCCTGACTTTTACGGAGAAACACCTATGGATATGCTTATGCATTCGATTACGGTTTCTGAAGAAGATTCGCTGTTATACAGTACAGCAGGTAAAGCGTTGAAAAATGTAATTGATGAAGACAATTTTATTATAATTGGAAGATGTGGCAATTATGTATATAGAGATGATGTTAAATGTATTTCAATTTTCCTGTCAGGTAGCAAAAAAGTAAGAGAAGAAAACATTGCTAAGAAACATAACATTTCAGTAAGAAAAGCTCATAATACCGTGCTGCAGACAGATGAAAGAAGAAGCAAATATCATGGATATTATACCGGTGAAGAATGGGGAATGGCCGGAAATTATGATTTGTGCATAAATGTTGATAATTTAGAAGTAAATGAATTAGTTGAAGTCATAGATAGTTATATTAATAGAACCATAGGTGAAAAATAAATAATATAAGTGGTTTATGAAAAATAAAGAAATATAACGACGCCAGTTTAAAAAGATTATAGTGATATAGCTAAAAAACTAGTATTGACACAGAAACGAAAGCCGTCTATAGTTGAAGAAAAGAATGAAATTGATAATTAGTTTAGTTACTGATTAAAGTAATAACAATTAAAAAGATTGTTATTTGTGAAAATAAAAGGGGAGCTTGCATAAGCTTGCTGAGAGTAGGTTGTATACCTTGACCCATAACCTGATTTGGATAATGCCAACGTAGGAACATAATTATAGCAGATTTTGTGAGACAACAATATTTGTGCGGATGTGTTTATAGGCATATCCGCATTATTTTTGTAAAAGGAGGGAATTGTGCATGTTAGGAAAATACATAGAAGAGGTCAGAAATAATACACCTTTGGTTCATAATATTACAAATTATGTAACAGTTAATGATGTGGCAAATGTTTTATTGGCATGTGGAGGAAGCCCGATTATGTCTGATGAACCGGAAGATGTTGAGGATATTACAAGTATTTGCCAGGGCTTAAATATTAATATTGGTACATTGAATAAGAGAACTATAGAAAGTATGTTTATTGCAGGAAAGAGAGCAAATAAATTAGGGCATATGGTATTACTTGACCCTGTTGGAGCAGGAGCTTCAACACTTAGAACAAATACTGCAGTGGAGTTAATGAAAAAAATTAAATTTAATGCAATTCGTGGAAATATATCAGAGATTAAGACCTTAGCTTATGGTAGCGGAACAACAAAAGGTGTAGATGCTGATGTAGCAGATGCAGTGACCGAAGAAAATTTGGAAAATTCAATTAAATTTATAAAAGAATTTGCAAAAAAGAGTGAAACAATAATAGCTATTACAGGAGCAATTGATTTAGTAAGCGATGGAAAAAGATGTTTTGTTATAAGAAATGGTCGTCCTGAAATGGGAAAAATAACAGGAACAGGATGTCAGCTTTCAGGAATGATGACAGCATTTTTAGTAGCAAATCCTAACGAACAGTTAGAGGCAGCTGCAGCAGCAGTTTGTACAATGGGTCTTGCAGGTGAAATCGGATGGAGTTATATGAAAGAGGGAGACGGTAATTCTACATATAGAAATAGAATTATTGATGCAATCTATAATATGGATAAGGAAACTCTCGATAAAGGAGCAAAATATGAAATTAGATAAAAAAGATTTGTTATTGTATGCAGTAACAGACAGATATTGGTTAAACGGAAGAACTTTATACGAAGTAGTAAAAGAAAGTCTTGACGGAGGAGTTACTTTTCTTCAGTTAAGAGAGAAAAAATTAGATGAGGAGCATTTCCTTGAAGAGGCAAAAGAATTACAGAAGTTATGCAAAGAATATAAAGTACCTTTCATTATAAATGATAATGTGGATATTGCTGTAGAAATAGGAGCAGACGGAGTCCATGTAGGACAAAGTGATATGGAAGCAGGTATGGTAAGAGAAAAATTAGGACCTGATAAAATCATAGGTGTATCCGCACAGACAGTAGAACAGGCACTTTTGGCAGAAAAGAGAGGTGCAGATTATCTTGGAGTAGGAGCAGTATTTCCGACAAATTCAAAAGATGATGCAAAAGAAGTAACGTATGAAACTTTGAAAGAAATATGTGAAGCAGTGTCAATTCCTGTTGTAGCAATAGGTGGAATAACTCATGATAACATTAAAGAATTAACAGGAAGTAAAATAGACGGAATTGCAGTAATTAGTGCAATTTATGGAGCAAATAATATAAAAAATGCAGCTAGTGGCTTAAAAGAAGAAATAAGCAAAATTGTAGAATAATATTATCAGGTAAAGTAAGACTAGAGAACATATAGAGAATTACTATATATGTGACAAAAAGATAATTAAATAATAAATAGTAGGAGAATTATATGAAGACAGCCCTTACAATTGCAGGAAGTGATTCAAGTGGTGGAGCAGGTATTCAGGCAGATATAAAGACGATGATGGCAAATGGAGTGTATGCTATGAGTGCCATTACAGCTCTAACTGCTCAAAATACTACAGGCGTGGCGGCAATACAGAATGCAACACCTGAATTTCTGGCACAGGAAATTGACTGCATATTTACGGATATTGAACCGGATGCAGTTAAAGTAGGAATGGTTTCAGAGAAAGAACTTATAAAAGTTATTTCTGATAAATTAAAACAATATAAAGCGAAAAATATTGTTATTGATCCGGTAATGGTGGCAACAAGTGGCGCAAGGCTTATTAATGAAGATGCTGTAGACACATTAAAAAAAGAATTGTTTCATTTGGCAACGATTCTTACTCCAAATATTCCGGAGGCAGAAGAACTGGCCCAAATAAAAATAAACAACTCAAAAGATATGATAAAGGCAGCAGAAAAAATTGCAAAAACATATAACTGTGCAGTCCTTTGCAAAGGAGGACATAACCAAAATGATGCCAGCGATTTATTATATAAAGATAATGAATTCAAATGGTTTCATGGGAAAAGAATAGATAATCCAAATACCCATGGAACAGGGTGTACATTATCATCAGCAATAGCATCAAATCTGGCAAAAGGATATGATTTGGAAGAATCAGTTTTTAGAGCCAAAGAGTATATTTCAGGAGCATTAGCAGCTATGCTTGATTTAGGAAAGGGAAGTGGACCTATGAATCATGGATTTGCTATTACAAATGAATATACTAAAGTAAAATAATAAAGGAGAATTACGATGGAAGAAAGATTATATGCAACACAGATGGAAGCTGCAAGAAAAGGAATTGTAACAAAGGAATTAGAAATTGTAGCAAAAAAAGAAAAAATGGAAGTAAAGGAGCTTTTACCTCTTGTAGCAAGTGGTAAAGTTGTAATTCCTGCTAATAAGAATCATAAGTGTCTCGATCCTGAAGGAATAGGTTCTATGTTAAAAACAAAGATTAACGTAAATCTTGGAATTTCTAAGGATTGCAAAGATTATGATGTTGAAATGGAAAAAGTTATGTCAGCCGTAAAGATGGGTGGCGAAGCAATCATGGATTTATCAAGTCATGGAAACACACAGCCATTTCGTAAAAAACTTACAAGTGAATGTCCTGCAATGATAGGAACAGTACCTGTATATGATAGTGTAATTCATTATCAGAGAGACTTGGATACTTTAACAGCAAAAGATTTTATAGATGTAGTACGTTTACATGCACAGGATGGTGTTGATTTTGTTACACTTCATTGTGGAATTACAAGAAAAACAATAGAGCAGATTCGCAAACATAAAAGAAAAATGAATATTGTATCAAGAGGAGGTTCACTTGTTTTTGCATGGATGTGCATGACAGGAGAAGAAAATCCGTTCTACGAATACTATGATGAAATTCTTGATATATGTAGAGAATATGATGTTACTGTTTCATTAGGAGATGCCTGCAGACCGGGTTGTCTTGCAGATGCAACAGATGTATGTCAGATTGAAGAACTTGTTCGTCTTGGAGAATTAACTAAGAGAGCATGGGAAAAAGATGTTCAGGTTATGGTTGAAGGACCGGGACATGTACCAATGGATCAGATAGCAGCTAACATGAAAGTTCAGCAGACAATTTGTATGGGAGCACCATTTTATGTTTTAGGACCTTTAGTTACAGATATAGCACCCGGATATGATCATATAACAGCAGCTATTGGTGGTGCAATTGCAGCAATGAGTGGAGCAGCTTTCCTTTGCTATGTTACACCTGCAGAACATTTGGCACTTCCAAATTTAGATGATGTAAAGCAGGGAATAATTGCAAGTAAAATCGCAGCTCATGCAGCTGATATCGCAAAAGGCGTAAGAGGCGCAAGAGATATAGATGATAAAATGGGAGATGCAAGACGAGTTTTAGATTGGGATGCTCAGTGGGAATGCGCACTTGATCCTGAAACTGCAAAAGCAATTAGAGCAGACAGAGCACCTGAACATGAAGATACATGTTCAATGTGCGGCAAATTCTGTGCAGTCCGTAGTATGAACAAAGCTTTAAATGGAGAACATATAGATATACTCTAAACTTTAATGAAATTAAGGCGGATAATAATACGTAAATACATAGTATATAAGATGTCAGGGTAAGCAAACCTATGATTTAATGACTACGGCTTGCTCTGTGCTACATAAAAGGAACTGTTGCGTTATTGATATGTAACAGTTCTTTTTATGAAAACAAAAGAAAAACTAAAAAAATTAAAAAAATAATTAGCACTCACTCTTGACGAGTGCTAACAAAAGTGCTATAACGTATTTGTAGGAAAGGAAAATCCTAAGAAAGAGAGTGAAGAACTAATATTTAAAACAGAAGTTAAGGAGGTATAGAAGATGAACATTAGTAAATTTACACAGAAGTCAATTGAAGCAGTTCAGAACTGTGAAAAGGTTGCTGAGGAATTTGGTAATCAGGAAATTGATCAGGAACATTTAATATACAGCCTTGTTAATTTAGAAGACAGTCTGATTTTAAAATTAGTTGAAAAGATGGAAATCCAGACAACACATTTTAAAAACAGAATTGAAGATTATGTTAGTAAGAAACCTAAAGTACAAGGCGGACAGAGGTATATTAGTCAGAGTCTTAATTCAGCATTGCTAGCAGCAGAAGATGAAGCAAAGAGAATGGGAGATGAATATGTTTCAGTTGAACATTTATTCCTTGCTATGATTGCTAAGCCAAATAAAGAAGTTAAAGAATTTTTCAAAGAATATGGTATTACAAGGGAAAGATTCTTAAAGGTATTAGCTGAGATAAGAGGAAATCAGAGAGTAACAAATGATAATCCTGAGGCTACTTATGATGCACTTGGAAAATATGGACAGGATTTGGTTGAGAGAGCAAGAAATCAAAAGTTAGACCCTGTTATTGGAAGAGACAGTGAAATTAGAAATGTAATTCGTATATTGTCAAGAAAGACAAAAAATAACCCTGTTTTAATCGGTGAACCCGGTGTAGGTAAAACAGCAGCAGTAGAAGGTTTGGCTCAAAGAATTGTAAGTGGAGATGTTCCGGATGGATTGAAGGATAAAAAGATATTTTCACTTGATTTAGGAGCATTGGTAGCAGGTGCTAAATACAGAGGTGAATTTGAAGAGCGTTTAAAAGCTGTACTTGAAGATGTAAAGAACAGTAACGGAGAGATAATTTTATTTATTGATGAGTTACACACAATTGTCGGCGCAGGAAAAACAGATGGTGCAATGGATGCAGGTAATATGTTAAAACCTATGCTTGCAAGAGGTGAACTTCATTGTATCGGTGCAACAACACTTGATGAATATAGACAATATATTGAAAAGGATAAGGCTTTAGAAAGACGTTTCCAACCTGTTATGGTCAATGAACCAACAGTGGAGGATACAATTTCAATTTTAAGAGGATTGAAAGAAAGATATGAAGTCTTCCACGGAGTTAAAATTACAGATAGTGCATTAGTTTCAGCAGCAACATTATCTGACCGTTATATAACTGACAGATTTTTGCCTGATAAGGCAATTGACCTTGTTGATGAAGCTTGCGCGATGATAAAAACAGAACTTGATTCAATGCCTACAGAACTTGATGAACTTAGAAGAAAAGTTATGCAGATGGAAATTGAAGAGGCAGCCTTAAAGAAGGAAACCGATAATTTGAGCAAAGAAAGATTAGAGGAACTTCAAAAAGAATTAGCTGAACTTAGAGATGCATTTAACAATAAGAAAGCTCAGTGGGAAAACGAAAAGAATTCTGTAAACAAATTACAGGAACTTCGTGAACAGGTTGAACAGGTCAAGAAAGAAATACAGATTGCCCAGAGCAAGTATGATCTTGAAAAGATGGCTGAGTTACAATATGGTAGATTACCTCAGTTACAGAAACAGTTAGAAAGTGAAGAGGCAAATGTAAAAAATAAAGATTTGTCTTTGGTACGTGAAAGTGTTACAGATGAAGAAATTGCAAAAATCATTTCACGTTGGACAGGAATACCTGTTGCTAAACTGACAGAAACAGAAAGAAATAAAACTCTTCATTTGGATGAACAGTTACACAAACGTGTAATTGGACAGGATGAAGCAGTTACAAAGATTACTGAATCAATAATCAGATCAAAGGCGGGAATAAAAGATCCTGGTAAACCAATAGGTTCGTTCCTGTTTTTAGGACCTACAGGTGTAGGTAAAACAGAACTTGCTAAAGCACTTGCACAGAATTTATTTGACGATGAGACAAATATGGTTCGTATTGATATGAGTGAATATATGGAAAAATATTCAGTGTCAAGATTAATCGGAGCGCCTCCGGGATATGTTGGATATGATGAAGGCGGTCAGCTTACTGAAGCAGTTCGTAGAAAACCATATTCGGTAGTACTTTTTGATGAAATTGAAAAGGCTCATCCGGATGTATTTAATGTATTATTACAGGTATTAGACGATGGTAGAATTACAGATTCTCAGGGCAGAACAGTGGACTTTAAAAACACAATATTAATTATGACGTCAAATATTGGTTCTTCATATTTGCTTGAAGGAATCAATGACAATGGTGATATAAAGCCTGAGGCAGAAGAGATGGTTATGAATGATTTGAGAAATCATTTCAGACCTGAATTCTTAAACAGATTAGACGAAATTATTATGTTTAAACCACTTACCCGTGATAATATTGGCGGAATTGTAGATTTAATAGTTGCAAATTTGAATGAAAGACTTGCAGACAAAGATTTACATTTAGTGCTTACAGACGAGGCAAAGAAATTTGTCGCAGATAATGGATATGATCCGGTTTATGGTGCAAGACCGCTTAAGAGATATTTACAGAAGAATGTAGAAACCTTAGTAGCAAAGATTATTTTACAAGGAGATGTAAATATGGGAGATACTATTACGGTTGATGCAAAAGATGGAAAACTGATTATAAGATAAAGATATCAGACAAAGATATCAGACAAAGGTCTTTCGACCACTTATAAGCAAACTTATGTGGGCTTAGGTCTTTTTGACTCTGGTATTATATAAAAGCTGAATTATTAGCATAAAATATGGACTTGTGTAATAACAGGAATCGTATTAACATGTTGGTAATTCAGCTTTTTATTTTGTTTAAAACGTCCTATTAAACATATTCCACTTTACAAATATATATAATTTAAAGAAGATAAAAAAACATAAAAATAAGATTTAGAGGATTTAAATGAAGTTAAAAAAATGGTGGGTTATTGCATTAATTATGATATTGCCGCTTTTATTTATAATGGGAAATTTGAAGAAAAAAACTATAGAAACAGCAGAAAATAATTTGAAAACAATAAATAAATATAAAAACATAAAGAGGGTTGCGTTAACTTTTGATGACGGACCAAGCAGTGAATGTACCCCAAGACTGTTAGATATTTTGAAAAAAGAAAATGTAAAGGCGACGTTTTTTTTAGTTGGGAAAAATATAAAAGAAAACGAAGATATTGTTATAAGAATGAAAAATGAAGGACATCTGATTGGAAATCATACATTTAATCATAGTCAGTTAACGAAATTAGGATTTGATGAGGCGGTAGAGGAGATTAATACTACAAATGCATGGATTACAAATATTTCAGGATATATCCCGGAATACATACGTCCACCGTTTGGCAGTTTTACTGATGAACTTTTAAGCGAAACATCAATGTCTGTAGTTATGTGGAATGTTGACCCGTTAGATTGGAAATATAAAAATAAGGACATTGTAACTGATAAAATTTTAAAAAACGTAAAAAATGGAGATATTATTTTAATGCATGACATATTTGAAAGCTCTGTTGATGCAGCACAAACGGTTATAAAAGAATTAAAGAAACAGGATTATGTATTTGTTACAGTTGATAAAATGAATTCAAATAAGCAAATTATAAGAAGAGATAAATAGTAAATAAAAAAATAAGATTGCTTAATTTGGGGTCATTATTAACGTAGAGAAGCAACAAAGCAATCCACAAAAGGACTTGTGAAAAACAATAGGTAATGTTATACTTCAAAATGCTGGTATAGTATTAGAAAAATTATTTAAGGAGAGTTTTATGTTAAATTACATCATAATATTTTTGATTTCAATGGTTCCTCTTGTTGAACTTAGAGGAGCGTTAATTTATTCACAGGCAATTGGAATGCCTTTATTAGCTTCTTATATTATTTGTGTTATAGGAAATATGCTTCCGGTTCCAATCATTTATCTTTTTGCGAGAAAAGTATTGATTTGGGGAAAAGATAAAAAACATATTGGAAAATTCTTTACTTTTTGTATAGAAAAGGGCGAAAAAGGCGGAAAGAAACTACAGGAAACAGCAGGAAAAGGACTATTTGTAGCATTGTTTTTATTTGTGGGAATTCCACTTCCGGGAACAGGTGCATGGACAGGAACTTTAGCAGCAAGTTTTCTTGATATGGATTTTAAATCAAGTGTAATTGCTGTAATGGGTGGAGTTCTTTTGGCAGGAATTATAATGGGACTTGGAAGTGCAGGCGTATTTGGAGCGTTAACTGCATTATTTTAAGAGAATAGAGGCACTAAATGGATAAAAAATATGATTATTTAAAATATACACCAACATTGCCGGGAAAAATTGCTATAGGTATTGCAACACCATCAGCCATTATTGGAATTATTGCAGTATTTTTTGCTTTTAAATTTCCGGAGGCGTTTATTATAACTTTGATAGCAGAAGCGATAGCTGTTATAGGTGGAATTGTTCTTACAATAGACATTGTAAGATTTAATATTTCACAAAAGAAAAAACAAGACAAGATACAAAGTAAGTCAAAGAATAAAGAAAATACACCAAAAGAAATGGATATAATGAGAATTGTGCATATGATTATAGGAATAATTGCAGGAATCATTATAGGATATTTGATATGGGGTGTAAGATAAAAGGAGAATTATTATGACAGGTTTACCAAATGATCCGGTTATGTTACTTAGCGTAGTTAACACAGCACTTAGAGACACTCATCAGGACTTGGATGGATTTTGCAGAACAAGGGATGTTGAGAAAGACGAGATAATAAGCAAATTAAAAACAATTAATTATGAGTACAATGTAGAATTAAATAAATTTGTATAATATGTATAATAACAGTGTGAATTTCAGTAGCATATACGGAACTTGCATAGGAGAATCGGATGTGTCCGGTTCTTTTTTTATAACAAAAGCCCGGCAAACTAATTGCATTTGCATAGAATATCATTTGTCGGATGTAAGAACTTCGAAAAGCTATGCACCATTATGATAGCCTGATATAATCGATGAGTCAGCCTATGCGATTGAAAATATACAAAAAAAATAACGAAAAATACAAACTGCAATACTGAATAAAACTATAATAATATAAAAAAATGTAGTATAATCAAATAGTATGTATTTTATATGAGTTAACTGCGAATACATAAAGTAAAAATTTATAAAAATATCAACAAAGGATTAAGAATGAAAAGATTAAAAAATATAGTTAAAGCAATTTTTGCAATACTTATAATTATAATAGTTGTAGCTTTAGTGTATGTAGCATATGTCTTTATTTCATATGACAGAATAGATGACAAGCAGAAACTAAAAGTAAATGAACCTAAGGTTAAAAATGAAAATGTCAGTGATGAAGTTAATACAGGTGTAGAATATACAATAGGAACTTATAATGTTGGATTTGGAGCATATCTTCCTGATTACAGTTTTTTTATGGACGGAGGAAAATATTCCAGATGTTATAGTAAGGAAAGCAGTGCCAAAGCAATAAGAGGTGCAGCTACATTAAGCAGTGGTTATAATCCTGATTTTATGATGTTTGAGGAAGTGGATAGAAAATCAACAAGGAGTTATGGAGTAAATCAGGAAAATATTATAACTGACATTTTTGATGATTATTATAGTAGTTTTGCGGTAAATTATAATTCAGCATATTTATTTTATCCATTTTATAAACCTATAGGAAAATCATATTCGGGAATTGTCTTATATTCTAAATTCAAAATAACAGATTCATTGCGAAGAAGTCTTCCAATTTCAACAGGATTTTCTAAATTCCTTGATTTAGACAGATGCTATTCAATAAGCAGAATAAATGTTGAAAATGGGAAAGAATTAGTTTTATTTACGGTTCATTTATCAGCATATGGAAATAGCGATGAAATAAGAGAAGCTCAATTAAATATGCTTTTTAAAGATATGGAAAAGGAAGTAGAAGACGGAAATTATGTTATTTGCGGCGGAGATTTTAATCATGATTTGAAAGCAGATGAAGCAAAAAGTGACGAAACTGAAAGTTGGGCATATCCGTTCCCAAGAAGCGAAATGCCACAAGGGGTGACGTTTGCAATGGATAAACTGTCACAGGATGAGTTAGAACAAATGCCTGAATCGGCAAGAAATGCAGATATGGAATACATTCCGGGAAAAACATATGTAGTTACATTAGATGGGTTTATAATATCTGATAATGTAGAAATGACATCATATGAGGTGGTTGACACAGGATTTGCATATTCTGATCATCAGCCGGTTATAATGAAATTTATGCTTAAGTAATTGCAAATTTTTTACAGTAAAATTCGTAAGCAGAAAACAAGAAAATTTGAAAAAATTTGATATATATATGTATAAACATATTGTTGCTTACACTTGTAAAAATAGCTAACCATATGAGAGGAGGATTTCATGAATAAGAAAAAAGTCGTATTTGTATGCGTACATAATTCGTGTAGAAGCCAGATTGCGGAAGCATTGGGAAATCATCTTGCAGGAGATGTGTTAGAGTGTTATTCAGCAGGAACAGAGACAAAGCCGCAGATTAATCAGGATGCAGTAAGAATTATGAAGAAGTTATATAATATAGATATGGAAAAAAATCAGTATAGTAAGACCTATGATAAAGTTCCAACACCGGACATAGCCATTTCCATGGGGTGCGATGTTGGCTGCCCATATATTGGCAGGAACTTCGATTATAATTGGGGATTGCAGGATCCAACCGGCGGTAGTGACGATGCGTTTATGGAGGTAATATCTGAGATTGAAAAAAATATTTTAAATTTAAAAGAAAAGATGAGCAAATAAAGATAATTAATATTTTAGATTTGAGAGATATTTGATAATGAAATATTTTTTACGTTGAATTACAAGCTACATTTTTATATAATTAAACTAATTGATTGAGAGGGAGAAAATTATATTCCTAAATTCACGGTACAATTTTAGCACTAAATAAAACTGTTCAAGTGGAACCATCAATGCAAGTAGAGGCTAAAGCAGACAAACCTGCAATGGTTAAAAATGTTAAAGTTAAAATTGTAGGGAATAAGGCTTCTGTAAAATATAAAAAAGATACTGCGGATATATTAGAAAATCCGTAGTATCTTTTTATGCATTAATATCTAATTTTAAACTAATATCTAAATCAAATATATATTATACAATAGTTGTATGTCTGTCGTTAAGTGCAACGTACTTTGTCTTTTTCGCAACATTCATATATGCAGGTCTGATAATCTTTCCGGCATTAATGATTTCTTCTATACGATGTGCACACCAGCCTGAAATTCTGGCAGATGCAAACATAGGAGTAAACAATCCGTCAGGAAGTCCAAGTGAAGAATATATAAATCCACTGTAGAAATCAACATTTGCACTTACATTTTTCTGCATTGGCTTGCAACTTGCAATAACCTCAGGAGCAAGTCGGGCAACATTATTGTAAAGCTGATACTCATCCATAAGACCTTTTTCCTGTGCAAGCTTTTTAGCAAAGCCTTCAAGAATTTTTGCTCTAGGGTCAGAAATAGAGTAAACAGCATGACCGATTCCATAAATCAAACCTGATTTATCAAAGATTCTCTTATCAAGTATTGCATGCAAATAATTTGAAATTTCTTCATCGTCGTTCCAATTAGAAACTGTTTCTTTCATATGATCAAACATCTGTTTAACTTTAATGTTAGCGCCACCATGTCTTGGACCTTTAAGTGAACCAAGAGAAGCTGCGATTGCAGAATAAGTGTCCGTTCCTGAAGAAGAAACAACATGAGTTGTAAATGTAGAGTTATTACCACCACCATGTTCAGCATGAAGAACAAGAGCTAAGTCAAGGATTTTTGCTTCAAGCGGAGTAAAACTTCCATCAGGTCTAAGTAATCTTAATATATTCTCAGCCGTGGACATGTTAGGGTCCGGTGTGTTTATATGAAGGCTTTGTCCATGATGATAGTGGTTATGGGCATGGTATCCATAAACACTGATAAGTGGAACTCTTGCAATAAGACTTAAACTTTGACGTAAAACATTTGGAATTGATGTATCATCAGGATTATCGTCATAAGAGTAAAGTGTAAGTACACTACGTGCAAGCATGTTCATCATATCTCTACTTGGTGCTTTCATAATAATATCTCTTACAAAGCTAGGTGGAAGAGTTCTGTATTCAGATAATAAATTTGTGAAATTTTCTAATCTTTTTGCTGTTGGAAGTTCACCAAATAATAAAAGATATGTAACTTCTTCAAAACCAAAGCGGTTTTCATCTAAAAAACCTTTAACAATATCTTCGATATCTATTCCACGGTAAAAAAGTTTTCCTTCACAAGGAACAGCTTTTCCGTCAATCATATCGTAGGAATGAACATCACCGATTTCGGTAAGACCTGTAAGAACACCTTTACCGTTCTTATCACGAAGACCTCTCTTTACATCGTATAAATTATAGAGAGATTCATCAATACATGAATTATTAATGCATCTGTCCGCATATTTTAATATTTGTGGTGTAATCTGATCAGGTATGTTTTCATTTATGTTATTCATAGTGACCTCCTGTTGTACATAGAAAATCTATGATTGTTATTTAGAGTCTATAGCTACATTAGCATAGACGCCATTAAGTAGAACTTTAACATAATTAAGAAAAGACAACAATAAAACTTAAGAAAAACAAAAAAAGAAAAGTAAAAACTTAATTAAATTAAGCGAAATGCGCGAAAAAAGCACAAATATACTTGATAAGCTTACTATCAGGGCATAATAATCTAAGCCTTAAAGTAAAATTGTGGAATGTGAATAAACATTTATTATGATGTTAGGGCAAACGCCCCAACTTTGATGCCATATTTAAGCAGTAATTGGTAATACTGTTCTAATTCGTAGATAATGTACAAAAAGAAGGTAAAATGTGATAAAATAAAAAACGGATATGCCTTAAAGTACTATTCTAAAGGTATATTGTGTTAAAATAATTTTGATTATTGGGTCAGATAATTCACAAGTGAGTAATTAAAAGTAAAATAAGGAAGTGAAATCAATGGATTTATTTGATTTTATGAGAAATGAAAATATGGAGAAGGATTCTCCATTAGCAAGCAGGCTAAGACCAACAACATTAGACGAAGTAGTTGGACAGGAGCATATTATAGGTAAAGATAAACTTTTATATAGAGCAATTAAAGCAGATAAGTTAAGTTCAATTATTTTTTATGGACCGCCTGGGACTGGGAAAACAACATTGGCAAAAGTAATTGCGAATACAACAAGTGCAGAATTTACTCAGATAAATGCTACTGTTGCAGGCAAGAAAGATATGGAAGAAGTAGTGGAAAAGGCTAAACAGACAATGGGAATGTATGGAAGAAAGACTATATTGTTTGTAGATGAAATTCATCGCTTTAATAAGGGACAGCAGGATTACCTTTTACCATTTGTAGAAGATGGAACGTTAATTCTTATAGGGGCAACCACTGAAAATCCATACTTTGAAGTTAATGGGGCTTTAATTTCACGTTCTATTGTGTTTGAATTAAAGCCGCTTTCGACAGAGAATATAAAACAGCTAATTTTAAGAGCAGTTAATGATAAAGAAAAAGGAATGGGAGCGTTTAATGCGAGAATAGATGATGATGCGGCTGACTTTTTAGCCGAAATTTCAAATGGTGATGCAAGAACAGCATTAAATGCTATTGAATTAGGAATTTTAACTACTGATAAAAGTGAAGATGGAACAATCCACATAACAATGGAAGTTGCAGAACAATGTATTCAGAAAAGAGCCATCCGATATGATAAATCAGGAGACAACCATTATGATACAGTATCTGCATTTATAAAAAGTATGAGAGGCTCAGATCCTGATGCGGCACTTTACTATTTGGCAAAAATGCTTTATGCAGGTGAAAGTGTTGAATTTATAGCAAGACGAATTATGATATCAGCGGCGGAAGATGTGGGAATGGCAGATCCTAATGCATTAACAGTTGCCGTGTCTGCTGCAAATGCCGTCCACCAGATTGGAATGCCTGAAGCAAAGATAATATTGGCAGAGGCAGTGGTATATATGGCTACTGCACCGAAAAGCAACGCTTCTTATATGGGATTAGAGAAGGCGATGAGTGCAGTACAGAATACAAAGATATCAGGAATACCGGTTCACTTAATGGATGCACATTATAAAGGCGCAGCAAAGCTTGGACATGGTGATGGCTACAAATATGCACACGATTATGAAAATCATTATGTTAATCAGCAATATTTGCCGGATGAGCTTGTAAATGAAGTATTTTACAATCCGGGAGATTTAGGATACGAAGTTAAAGTAAAAGAACATTTTAAAAAGATAAAGGGATAGCACTAGAGTGATTAGAAAGGTGATAAATTGAAAGCATTAATAGAAAAATTAGCAATTGGAAATGTAGATTATGAAGTGCCTAAGGCACAGATTTCCCATAATAGCTTTGATATGGTGTTAGCAAAAGGGGAGATAGCCTACGGCTCATTTAACATCCGCTCTGAATCAAATATGAATATAAAAGGAGTGGTATATTCTTCAGATTATCATTTGAAACTAAAAAATGATCAGTTTTTAGGAAAAGACAATACAATCAGATTTGAGGCGAATACTGAACATCTTTATCCGGGAGACGATGTGTCAGGTAAAATAGACATAGTATCAAATGCCGGAGAGTTTTCTGTTAATTTTAATATTCATGTGAAGGAAGAAAATATAGAATCTTCAATGGGCCCAATAAATAATCTTGAGGATTTTACAAAATTAGTTCAGTATTCTCATGAGGAAGCTATTAAATTGTTTATGTCAAGAGAATTTAAACACAACATTATCGGACAGGATGTTTATACAAGAGCCTTGTACAATGAATTGATGAAAAATTATAACAAAGAGATAGCAATGGAAGAATTCCTTGTTAAAAAAGGCCTTAAAGAACCTGTTACAATCAGTATTGTAGATAATGAAAAGACATACGAAGATATAAAGGAATCTTATGCAGACTCTCTTAAAATTACAAAGAGTGGTTGGGGATATGTAGACATAAAAGTTGAAATTAATGGTGAAATACTTCATAACTGCAAAAATGAAATAAATCTGGACAATTTTATTGGAAACACCTGCGAATATGAATATTTGATAAATCCATTCAAATTACACAGGGGCAGTAATTATGCAGAAATTGTGTTAAAGACAGTTAATCAGACCTTAACATATAAAATTCATGTTAACAATCCTACAGAAGATATATCTAAATATATCGAAAATAAAAAGGATATTATTGATGTGATGAGATTATATATGAATTTCCGTACCGGAAAGATAAACTCATTAGATTGGAAAAAGTCAACAGAGGACATTGCAGAGAAAAGATTACATTATAACAATGAAGATATAATGGCATTGTTGATAAAAACTCAACTTACAATATTAGATGGTGAAGAAGAACAGATTACTTCATATCTTATGCAATTGTCAAAATTAGTATCAGTAAGTAAGACAAATAACAAACTTAAGAGTGTTGAAGCATATTGCTATTATTTATATTTGAAAACGATATATAAGCAAAATGCTACTTACACAGAAGAAGTTCGAAAAGAAATAAAGAACTATTATGAAAATGGTTATGATTCATGGAAATTATTGTGGATGTTAATGTACATGGATGACAGATATGACCAAAATCCAAGTCTTAAATATACTTTGGTAAAAGATCAGTTTAATAAAGGATGTACAAGTCCTGTGATGTTGTATGAAGCGGCAAAAATAATTTCAAAGCAACCGGAACTATTAAGGGTTATAAATAAATTTGAATTATTACTTTTGAGATTCATAAATAAATATGATATGTACAATGACAATTTAAATAAGCAGATAGTTACTTTGTTTGAAAAAGAAAAACAATTTGACAAAATAAAATTTGAAATATTGGCTGATTTATATGAAAAGACAGAAGATGTGAAAGTACTGGAAGGAATTTGCCAGATGCTTGTAAGCGGAGACAAAAAGAAACAGTTCTATTTTAAATGGTATGATGCCGGAGTTAAACATGATGTCAAAGTAACAAAACTTTACGAGTATTATATGTACACAATTGATACAACAAAAATGTTTAAATTATATCCACAGATATACAAATACTTTGCGTTTACAACGGAAACGTTAGCCTATAATAAAGCATATTTATATCAGAATATAATTAAATATTTTGACCAGGCAAGTGAGATGTATAAAAAATACAAAGCCGGATTAGAAAAATATGTAGAAGAAGAGATTATTAATAAGCATATTGATAATAATCTTATTGAATTGTACAAAAAAATGCTCACACCACATTTTGTTAACAACAGAATGACAAAATCATTACCTAGTATATTAAATGCATGGAGAATAACTGTTGATAATCCAAATATTACAGAAGTTATAATATACCATAAAGAATTAGACGAACCTCAGCAGGTTCACCTTAATGGAGGAGAGGCTTTTGTTGAAATATATACAGACAACCCTGTAATAATATTTGTGGACAAAGATAGAAACAAATACGTAAATATAGAATATACATGCAGGAAAATTTTAAGAAATGTTAAGATTTCTGAGGTAGATAATGGAAGCATCTACTTAAAGTTAGCAAAGATAGAAAAAAACATAAAAAAATCAGCAAATGTTGATATTTTACAGATGTTAAAGGATATGCTTAATGTTGAAAATATAAGAGGAACATATAGAAAATATCTTTTAAATGAAATTGTTTCTTACTATTATAAGAATTCTTATTTAGATGAGTATGATGATTATGTAATGGAAATGAATATGAACGAGTTAGATAAAGACTCCAGAAATAAAATAATGTCAATACTTATTGCAAATAAGAAATATAAGAGTGTATATCCGTATATATTAGAATATGGTCCGGAAAGATTAAGCGATGAAAGTGTTGAAGAATTTTGTACAGGAATAATTAAAGAAACAGAGTTTGAAGAAGATGCTTTTATACTTGAAATGTGTGTGAAATTATTTAGGATGAATAAGGTTACAAGAGTAATTCTTGCTTATCTTGGAAGATTTTTCCTTGGAACAAACGAAGAAATGTTTATGTTATATGAGGAAATTAATAAAAAGAACATAATTGAAAACACATTGACGGAAAGACTACTTGTTCAGTGCATTTTTGAAGGGGATGTAAGTGAAAGAATTCATGGAATATTTAATAAATATGTACAGAATCCTTCATATGCAACAATTAGAAAAGCGTTTTACACATATGTTTCATATAATTATTTTGTTAAAAATATTCCTTGTCCGGATTCAACATGGGATATAATGCAGCAGGATATTAAGGATGGAACGGAAGTGACAGTTATTTCAAAAATCGGATATTTGTCACATGTGATTGAAAGTGAGCATGTAACACAGGAACAGATTGAAACATCAAAGAAACTGATGAGTCAGTTAGCTAAAAAGAATATTGTATTTGAATTTTATAAGAAGTTTAATAAATGGTTTGCAGTTCCATACAATATAGTGGATAAAACCATAATTGACTATCGTACAAATCCAAAGAATAAAGTATACATTACTTATAAGATAAAATCCATAACAGGCGAAACAAAGGAAAAAACTGAAGAAATGCGTAGTGTTTATTCAGGAATATTTACAAAAGATGTAATTATGTTCTTTGGAGAAGAAATAGAATATTATTTTGAAGAAATATCTGAAACTGATAGTATTGAGACAAAGAAATATACAATGAAAATAAATCAGAAAGATATTTTTAATGATGAAGGAAGATTTGGAATGCTTAACGGCATGATGATTTGCAAAGAACTTCACAGAGACAAGGATGCAAGAGAACTTATGGAAACATATGAACTTCATACGGATGCATCAGAACAGTTATTTAAGTTACTATAGGCAGGAGGAATAACAATGAATAATAAAGCACTTATTCTTGGAATAGATTTTTCAAGTGATTTTTCTCAGTTGGCATTTTTGAATGATGCAGGGGAGCCTGAATCAATTAGCGTTGGACAGGATAAGCATTTTCTTGTACCTACAGTTATGTTTTTTAATGATGAATTAAAAGAATGGTCAGTAGGCGAAGAGGCAATTAACAGAAGCCAGAGAGAAAGTGGAAAAGTTGTTACAAACCTACCGGAAGCATTGTTTTATGATGAGTTAAAAGACCAGAATAGAGCAATGATGAAAGCATATATAGCTTATTTTGTAAAATTAGCGGCAAATTACACAAACGGGCAGATAATTAAAAGCATTGTAATGACAGTAGATAATTTGACAGTGGAAATAATGGAATGCTTTTATGAAACTATAGAAGCTTTAGGATATAAGAAAGAAAATACAAAAATATTAAGCCATTCAGAAAGTTTTATCTACTATGTGTTAAACCAGCATAAAGATGTGTGGGTAAATAATGTTTTAATGTTGGATTTTTCACAGCAGGGGCTTGTTTATAGAAGACTTAGCATAAGACATACAAGAGAAGCACATATAGCAGATGTAGAAACGAAAAAATTAGATGATGTTTTAACATTTGATAATATTAAAACAGATATTGATGAGGCTGACAAAATTCTTGAAGATTTTATGGACGAAGAATTGAATGAACACGTTATTTCAGCAGTATATTTTTCAGGTGAAGGTTTTTATAGTGGAGACTGGAAAAATACACTTAAAAAAACATGCAACAACCGACGTGTATTTAAAGGAAATAACCTGATAGTAAAAGGTGCAGTTTATGGTGCTAAAGAATTGTTTTATATTTCAAATTTTAGTGATTATATCATATCCTGTAAGGGAAGAACTAAGGTAAATGTTTCTATGGAAGTAAACCATCAGGGAAGCGAGAAACAGCTTGTGCTTTCAAAAATAGGAACTAACTGGTACGAAGCAGGTGCTGTTGCAGAATGTATTTTGGATAAACCGACAATAGCAAAATTCACAATACAGTCACCTATTACAAAAGAATCAGAAAACTTTTACATTGATTTACAGGATTTCCCGGCAAGAAAAAATAAGACAGTAAGAATCCAGATAAAATTTGCATATGTAAATGAAAATAAGTTTGCAATAGAGATAAAAGATATCGGGTTTGGAGAATTCTATGAAAGCTCAGGAAAAGTAGTTAGAGAGGAAGTGACAGTATGAGTGACATCACAATGTGCACATTGCACTCAGAAAAACCTTATTATATAACTGAAATTAATAAAAATATATATTCGATAGAAGAATTAAATTATTATCTTTATAATTATCTTTATTTAGTGGATGAAGAATTTTTTAGTGAAAGTCTGATTGATTATATTGAAAATGAATTAAAGCAGACAACAATAGCAACAGGGCTAAGACAGGCATTAAATAAAAATGGTAATCTAGGCGAAATGATTGCATTTGTAATAAAAAATTCAGGATATTACACACAAAAGGAAGCAGATGATTTAGAAAGACATTTAGTAATGCTTAATTCAAAAACATCTGCCGAAAGAATAAAGGCTAAGGCAGACATATTACTTGATAATCATAAATATAATATGGCAATTTCTTTTTATCAGAGCATTATAAATAAGGGAACAAATAGTGAATTATCAGAAACTTTTTATGGAAGTGTTTATAATAATTTAGGAGTTGCCTATACAAGACTGTTTGAGTACGATGAGGCTTTAGTGGCATTTAGAAATGCATATAGATTAAATAGTGCTGCAGAATCATTAGAGTCAATAATATTGTGTGACCTTATGTCAGGTAATGCTACTAATTTGAAAAACGATGTTGAAAAATACAAAGTAAGTGATCAGGTAGTTAACAGACTTAGAACAGAAATCATACAGCTTAAGGCTCATATTCATGTAAATTGGAACGACACAATTGAGAAAGATTATATTAGCCGACGTAAGAGAGAATATATTGTAGAAATAAATAGTTAAGAAATTGTGAAGGTTTAGCTTAGGCAGTTGACAAATAACTTTTTAATTATTATGATAAAAAACAGAAAAAAATAAATGCTATGATGAAGAGGAGTATCTTGTAACTGCTTAACAGAGAGTAGGTTGTTGGTGGAAGACCTATAAGTAAGTGCGAGGGAAGGTAGCTTTGGAGCAGCATCAGTGAACAGTTAAAAACTATCAGTAGCTGATGACGATTCGTCCCCGTTAAGGATATGATAAGTAAAACAAAAGGTGGTACCGCGGATATTCGCCCTTTTAGGAAAATGTCTGTGGATTTAAACATACAAAAGAGACAGCATTTTAAAGCTGTCTTTTTCCGTTCATAAGGATGATAATTTGCAGACTGGATTACAAATTATTTTAAAGGAGTACACAATGAAGGAATTAGAAAAGAACTATAATCCTGCCGATATTGAAGACAGATTATATGAAAAGTGGCAGGAAAAGAAATATTTCCATGCAGAAGTAGACAGAAGTAAGAAACCATTTACTATTGTTATGCCACCTCCAAATATTACTGGACAGCTTCATATGGGACATGCCCTTGACAATACAATGCAGGATATTTTAATTAGATTTAAAAGGATGCAGGGCTATGAAGCCTTATGGCTTCCGGGAACTGACCATGCATCAATTGCAACAGAAGCTAAGATTGTTGAAAATATGCGTGAAGAAGGAATTACAAAGGAAGATTTAGGAAGAGAAAAATTCTTAGACAGAGCATGGCAGTGGAAAGCGCAGTATGGTGGACGTATTGTTTCACAGCTTAAGAAAATCGGTTCATCATGTGACTGGGACAGAGAAAGATTTACAATGGATGAAGGCTGTTCAAAAGCTGTAAAAGAAGTTTTTGTAAATCTTTACAATAAAGGGCAGATTTACAAGGGCGAAAGAATCATCAACTGGTGTCCACACTGCTTAACATCAATTTCAGATGCAGAAGTAGAATATGAAGATCAGGCTGGTAAGTTCTGGCATTTAAGATATCCTTTAACAGACGGTTCAGGATATATTCAGCTTGCTACAACAAGACCTGAAACATTACTTGGTGATACAGCAGTAGCAGTAAACCCAAATGATGACAGATATAAACATTTAGTAGGAAAAACTCTTACACTTCCATTAGTTGGAAGAAAAATTCCTATTGTTGCCGATGACTATGTAGGTATTGACTTTGGTACCGGTGTAGTTAAGATTACACCTGCCCATGACCCTAACGATTTTGAAGTTGGACTTCGTCACAATTTACCTGTTATTAATGTATTAACAGATGATGCAAAGATTGTTGACGATTATCCTAAGTATGCAGGTATGGACAGATATGAAGCAAGAAAGGCAATTGTTGAAGATTTAGACAAAGAAGGCTTCCTTGTTAAGATTGAAGACCATGAGCATAACGTTGGTACATGTTACAGATGTCATACAACTATTGAACCTAGAGTATCAAAACAGTGGTTTGTAAAGATGGACGAACTTGCAAAACCAGCCATTGATGCTGTTAAAAATGGTGACACTAAATTTGTACCGGGATATTTTGATAAAACATATTTCCATTGGCTTGAAAACATCCGTGACTGGTGTATTTCACGTCAGTTATGGTGGGGACATCAGATTCCTGCATTTTATTGTGACGACTGTGGAGAAATGGTTGTAACTAAAGAAGACCATGCTACATGTCCACATTGTGGAAAAGAAATGAGACAGGACCCTGATACACTTGATACATGGTTCTCATCAGCATTATGGCCATTTAGCACACTTGGATGGCCTGATAAAACAGAAGAAATGGATTACTTCTATCCTACAAACACATTGGTAACAGGATATGATATTATTCCTTTCTGGGTAATGAGAATGATGTTCTCAGGACTTGAACATACAGGAAAAGTTCCATTTGATACAGTACTTATTCACGGCCTTGTAAGAGATTCACAGGGACGTAAGATGAGTAAGTCTCTTGGAAACGGAATTGACCCACTTGAAGTAATTGATAAATATGGTGCAGATGCTCTTAGATTTACATTAATTACAGGTAATGCTCCCGGAAATGATATGCGTTTCTATTGGGAAAGAGTAGAGGCAAGCAGAAACTTTGCTAACAAAGTATGGAATGCTTCAAGATTTATTATGATGAACATGCCTGAAGAAGGTATTGATTTAAATAAGAAACCTGAACAGCTTACAGATGCTGATAAGTGGATTTTATCTAAGTTAAATACATTAGTAAAAGACGTAACAGATAACATGGAAAAATACGAACTTGGTATTGCTGCAGATAAGATTTACGAATTTATCTGGGAAGAATTCTGTGACTGGTACATTGAAATGGTTAAACCTAGATTATACAGTGAAACAGATGACACAAGATATGCAGCACTTTGGACATTAAAGAAAGTGTTAATTGATGCATTAAAGATGCTTCATCCATATATGCCATTTGTAACAGAAGAAATATTCTGTACAATTCAAGATGAAGAAGAATCAATTATGATTTCATCATGGCCTGTATACACAGAAGAATATGCTTTCGCTAATGAAGAAAATGCAGTAGAATTAATTAAAGAAGCAGTTCGTGGTATTAGAAATACAAGAGCTGAAATGAATGTTAAACCAAGCAAGAAAGCAAAAGTATTTGTTGTATCAGATGATGAAGTTACAAGAAATATATTTGAAAATGGTAAAGTATTCTTTGCAACACTTGGTCATGCAAGTGAGGTAATTATTCAGGCTAATAAGACAGGCATTGATGATGATGCCGTATCAGTAGTTCTTCACAAAGCAATTGTATATATGCCATTTGCAGAATTAGTTGATATTGCAAAAGAAATAGAACGTCTTGAAAAAGAAGTAAAAAGATTAAACAAGGAATTAGCAAGAGTTAATGGAATGCTTGCAAATCCTAACTTCGTAAGTAAGGCACCTGAAAAGAAGATTAATGAAGAAAAAGAAAAACAGGCTAAATATCAGGAAATGATGAAGCAGGTTCAGTCACAGTTAGAAAACTTAAAGAAATAATTGTGGCAGGTTTGATTACAGTTTATGGTGGTATAAATTTATATTCACCAATAAACTGTATCAGGTAAAAAAGGAGGAATCAGAATGATTAATTTTGATGAAGAAATTAAGAAATTTCATCCAAGTCTTGAAATTGAAGAAGCTGAAGATGCCATATACAATAACGATGTGTCAGATATAACTGATATTATGATTGAAATGGTAAATGGATTAAAAGGAACTAATAACCAGTAAGTCGTTTTAGCCATATAACATATGTGTATGGCTTAGACTGAGGGCAACATAGATGGAGAAATAATATGATATGCTTTAACTGTGGTAATGTCCTTACAAATAGTGATTATTGCAGTCATTGTGGTATGGATGTCAGCATATATAAAAAGATTGTGAAGTTGTCAAACACTTATTACAACATGGGGCTTACAAAGGCACTTAACAGAGATTTGTCAGGTGCAGCAGATGCCTTAAGAAGAAGTGTAAAATTAAACAAAAGAAATACTGATGCAAGAAACCTTTTAGGCCTTGTTTATTTTGAAATGGGTGAAACAGTTCAGGCTTTTTCGGAATGGGTAATGAGCATGAACCTTCAGCCGGACAACAATGCAGCAGATAAATATATGGCGGCAATTCAGGCCGATAAGGGCAAAATTGATGAATTAAACCATACAATTAAGAAATTTAATATTGCATTAGAATATGCAAAAGATGGAACAGATGATATGGCTATTATTCAGCTGAAGAAGGTTTTGAATCAGAATCCAAACCTTATAAAAGGATATCAGTTGTTAGCCGTACTTTACATGAAACATGGTGAGTACGAAAGAGCCAGAAAAGCAACAAAGAAAGCTTTAAAGATTGATAAGTGTAATCCACTTTGTGTAAGATACTTAAGAGAAATTACAAATTATTTAGAAGATGAAAAGAAAAATAATCCTGAACGTAGAAGAAAACGTAGAATGGATCTTCGTGGAACTATGATAGACAGACCATATTTAAGTGGTGATGATGTTATAATTCCAAAGAATAATTTTAAAGAAGCAACTTCAAGTGCTCAGAGTATAATTCATATAGTTATGGGTGTTTTGTTAGGTGCAGCTTTGGTATTTTTCATTGTAACACCGGCAAGAGTATCAACTGTTAGTGATCAGATATCACAGGTAAAAGTTGATTACAATCAAAAAATTGCGATTAAGGATTCTTCTATTTCAGAGTTACAAAAGAGTGTAGATACTTTAACAGCTGAAAAGGAAGATTTGGCAGCAAGGCTTGGTGAATATACAGATACAGACAATACTTTAAGTAAGAATTATACTCAGTTATTATCAGCGGTTGCAAGTTACTTAAAGAGCGATTATGATGCCAGTGCTAAAAGTATTTTAAAGGTTGATACATCTTTGGAAATGAACTCATCAGCATTTACTGAAGTATATAATACTTTGAACAGTAAGATTGCATCAAGAGTAGCAGAAACAAGTTATGATGCCGGAATGGAAGCATTAAATAAAAAAGATTATTCTGCCGCCATTACTAATTTCCTTAAGGCAATAGAAGCAGATTCTAATAATGATGATGCTTATTACTATTTAGCATGGTCATATAAAAATAACGGTGATGAAAAGAATGCTAAAAAATATTTCAAGGAGATAGTGGACAAATTCCCTAACTCTAAGAATTACACAACAGCAAAGACTCAGGCAGGAGTTGATGATACTACAACATCAAGTGATGAAACTACAACTTCTGAAGAATAAGAGTACAATTAAATATAAGAATATAAGATACAAAAGAAAAAGCTATTGCGATAAATGCAATGGCTTTTTCTTTTGTTGTATAAAAATAATTTTCAAATGGAGGTTTTATGGAAGTTTTATATGAAATAAGAGGTGAAAATTTAATTGTATTTTTGCCGGAGGAATTAGACCATCACAATTCAAGAATGATAATGGAACAGTGCGATTGGTATATATTAGCTAATCAGTTAAAAAATGTAATATTTAATTTTAAAAGAACCACGTTTATGGATAGTTCAGGAATAGGGGTCATTTTAGGCAGATACAAACTTGTAAAGAAGGCATGTGGGGAAATTACCGTGTTAAATATAAATGATACAATAGATAGAATTTTTTCTATTTCAGGACTATATAAAATTTGCAAAAAATCAGAAGCTTCAAGTCTGACTGTAAATATTTAGGAGGAGACAAATGGTAAAGAAAATATTTGAAAATAATATGAAGTTAGAAATGGATAGCGTGTCTGAGAATGAGTCTTTAGCAAGAATGGGTGTAGCATCCTTTTTAACAAAAATTGACCCTACTTTAGAGGAGATAAATGATATAAAAACAGCTGTTTCTGAGGCAGTTACGAATTCAATAATACATGGATATAGAGATAAAAAAGGAATCGTAGAAATTAAATGCCATTTAAGAGAAACAATAATTGAAAAAGAAGATGAAATTTTACATATATCGTTAATAACAATCATTGTAAGAGATGATGGAACAGGAATAGATGATATAGAAAAAGCAATGGAGCCTATGTATACATCTAAACCGGAGAATGACCGTGCCGGAATGGGATTTGCATTTATGCAATTATTTATGGATACGGTAGACGTGTGGTCTAAGCCGTACATAGGAACAAGCGTGACAATGACAAAAGAACTAAAAAGAATTGAAAAGAAGGGAAATAATGGATGCAATAACGCTGATTAAACAGGCTCATGCAGGTGATAAGATGGCTAGGGATAAATTAATTCTTGAAAATACAGGACTTATATGGAGCATTGTAAAAAGATTTACAAATAGAGGATATGAGGCAGAGGATTTATTTCAGATAGGATGCATCGGGTTAATTAAATCAGTAGATAACTTTGATATGCAATACGATGTTAAGTTTTCTACATATGCAGTACCTATGATAGCCGGTGAAATAAAAAGGTTCTTAAGAGATGACGGACTTATAAAAGTAAGCAGGGCGTTAAAAGAACTGGCGTATAAAGCATATCAGGAAAATGAAAGAATTAAAAATGAGCTTGGAAGGGATGCAACTATAAGTGAACTTGCTAGTAAGTTGGAAGTGAGTGAGGAAGAAATATCGATGGCAATAGATTCGTCAATGGAAGTTGAATCACTGCATCAGACAATATACCAAAATGATGGAAATGAAATATATTTAATGGATAAATTAAAAAATGAGGAAGGCTGCGAAGAGGAAGCAATAAATAAAGTAATGATTTCACAAATATTAAATGAAATGACAGACAACGAGCGCCGATTAATAAAAATGCGATATTTTTCAAATATGTCACAAAAAGATGTAGGAGAGCAACTGGGAATATCACAAGTTCAGGTATCGAGGCTGGAGAAAAGAATTTTAACGAAAGCAAGGCTGGAGAGGCAAAGCTAGAAGCATTTACCAAGCTAACTAAAATTTTATTAGATAGTAAAAGGTATGAAGATTTAGATAGGGCTACTAAAGATATTGAATATCAGAAGAAATTAATGAAAGATTATAATATTACAGATTAATGAAAAAAGTATAATGTTGTAAAATGATGAAAGGCAGATGAATGATATTCCTTAAGAATAAAAAGGAATAAGAATCCATCTGCTTTTTTTACTAATGAAGCCATAGGCTGGAAAGAAATTGGATAATCGAAGCTTTTGAGAAACTAATCTAGTTGAGGTTAAGTTAGGAGTGTACTAAAAAAAATTCGATTATCCTTATTTTTAAACCATAATTTTTTAGTATTAATTATTAAAAAATAATAAAATTACAAAAAATGTACATAATAAGTGTTAATCAAGTGAAAGGCAGAAAATGTAATGAGTGATACAGTTTATATAAAAATGGACAGAAGTGTGGAAGTAACTCATGAGAAGGTGACAATAGGGGATATAGCAAAAATAGAATCTAAAAATAAGAATATAGTTAATAATATAAAACCAATAAAAATATTAGCAGATAAGCCTGAATTAGGTAACAGATATGTTATTTCGATTATGAAAATAATAGAAATAATAGATGAAAAATTTCAGAATGTTGATATATCAAATATAGGAGAAACAGATTGTATTGTAGAATTTAAAAAATCAAATACTTCATGTAAACCATTAGAAATATTAAAGACAGGTATTATATGTATTTTATTATTTTTCGGAGCAGGATTTTCTATTATGTCATTCAATAATGACGTGTCTATAGACCAAATGTTTTTGCAGATAAGTGGACAGATTAGCGAAGATACAGTTGGTGGAGCAAAAATTTTAGAACTTACTTATGCCATAGGTTTGGCAGTGGGAATAACAGTATTTTACAATCATTTTGGACCAAAGAAAATTACTAAAGATCCAACTCCAATAGAAACAGAAATGAGAAAATATGAAAATGAAATAAATGATGCACTAGTTGATGGGCATAACAGAGAAGATGGAAAACTGGATTTAAAATAAAGTCCTGAAAATAAAATGTAGAATATGGAGAAATTCATGAGTATTGTACAAATAATAATTTTATCAATAATAGGACTTGCAGGTGGTGGAATAATAGCAGCGGGAGTTTTTGCACTTATAACGACTACAGGCGTAATGACAAGATTTGCTGAAAAGACACATACTGCAAAATATGTAAGACAATATGAAAATGCAGTTGCTTTTGGTGCAATTCTATTTAATATATTCTGGGTGTTTGAACTAAATTATGAGGGAATGAAACTAGGAAATCAATTATTAGCATTAATAGGTTTGTGTCATGGGATATTCGTAGGATGTTTGGCAATTTCTCTGGCCGAGGCGTTAAATGCGACAGCTATATTTGCAAGAAGAATGAAGTTAGCAGTAGGATTGAGCTTTATTGTGTTAAGTGTGGCTCTAGGAAAAGGAGTTGGAGCTTTAATTTATTTTTTTAGTATGAATTAAAGCTGATGGAACGTAAATTAGTCTGATATATTACAGTAGTAGAACGACGTAATTAAAATAAATTGTAGATGGAGAAGAAAAATGAGTGGAGACAAAACAGTAAATATAAATGATGAGAAAGAGTTTAAAAATAATAGCAGTGACAAATGTGTTGGGAATGAAAATATAACAAAAGAAGAGTATAATCAATATGTTGAAAATATAACACCTTCATTTTCATTATGGAAAAATATGCTAAAAGCGTTTATTACAGGTGGATTAATTTGTCTTATGGGGCAGGTTTGGATTGAATTATTTAAATACTTTGGAATGGACAAAGAACAGGCAGTCAATTGGACAACGGTTGTATTGATAGCGGAAAGTGTAATATTAACAGGTCTCAATATTTATCCTAAGATTGGAAAATTTGGTGGAGCAGGTGCGTTAGTGCCGATTACTGGATTTGCAAATGGTGTGGCATCATCGGCAACAGAATTCGGTGCAGAGGGTCAGGTCTTTGGTATTGGATGTAAAATATTTACTATAGCAGGACCGGTTATTCTATACGGAATTTTTAGCAGCTGGGTATTAGGAATCATATATTGGATTATTAATTTAGTATGGTGATAATAATAAAAGTAATTGAGTCAAAAATAGAGAACAGTTGAAATAAAGAAAATAAGCGTTTAGATTTTAACTGATAATAAAATAAAAATGATATATTATAGAATAAAAAGACATTTTACAAGACATTTTTTAGGTAAATTGTGTTACAATAAAACTAGTAATCAGAAGAAAAATAAAGATAGAAAATATAGAATGAGTTGAGAGTTAATTTCTTATTTTAATAGTATAAACAGAATAAGAAATTAACTTGAAAAATACAAAGTAATGACGATAAATGTGATTAATGAAATAAAAAAAATAATTAACAATATTTTTAAGGATATAAAAAAGTATTATCCGCTTATAAGTTGCGTGATAATTTACATTTTTATCACATCTTTGATATTTAATGATATATGTCCAAGTAAGATATTATTTAAAATATCATGTCCGGGATGTGGACTTACCAGAGGCAGTATTTCACTTCTTACAGGGCATTTTAAAGCTGCAATGCATTATAATGCAGCAGCTGTCATTTGGGATATTGGAATTGCAATGATGTTTGTGCAAAGATATATACTTGAAAAGAAATATAAATATATGGATTATTATTGGATTGTATGTTGCGGACTAACCATAGTGTATTACATCATTAGAATGATTTACTATACACCTGCAGGTTTTCCGATTTAATATTTAAATTTACAGGAGGTTACATAATGGAATTAAAAGGATCAAAGACAGAAGAAAATTTATTAGCAGCATTTGCAGGAGAATCAGAGGCAAGAAATAAGTATACTTATTATGCTTCAAAAGCAAGAAAAGAAGGATATGTTCAGATTGCCAATATTTTTGAAGAAACTGCAGCAAATGAAAAAGAGCATGCAAAAATATGGTTTAAATTATTAAAAGGTGGAATTGGAACTACTGCAGAAAATTTAGCAGATGCAGCAGCAGGTGAAAACTACGAATGGACCGATATGTATGCAACATTTGCAAAAGAAGCCAGAGAAGAAGGATTTGACGAAATAGCAACTTTATTTGAAGGCGTTGCAGCAATTGAAAAAGAACATGAAGAAAGATACAAGAAATTGTTGGAAAATGTTGAAAAAGGTTTAGTATTTTCAAAAGATGGTGATACAATCTGGCAGTGTAGCAATTGTGGACATATATGTATTGGAAAACAGGCTCCTGAAGTTTGTCCTGTATGTGCACACCCACAGTCATATTTCCAGGTAAAAGCTGAAAATTATTAAATAAAAATAATTAAAAGACTCTCCGAAAACAAAAATTTTAAAGTGAACATAAGAAAAGCATTTTGGAATTTTTATTTAGGAGAGTTTTATTTTCGCTCCGGAATATTTTTCTGTAATAAAAAAGAAAGTAAATCTTAAGAATTTACATAAAATTTACTTAATCTTATATTGATATAATATGATAGCAAAATCAAAAGGTATAATCCAACATGAGTTTGATTATAAGTGGGTGAAAAAACTCGGAACACCGACATCAGATATTAGAGTTATAAATAAATTGTAATAATTAGGAGCGACAACAATGTATAAAATGAGTAACGGAAACTTAAATATTAAAAATAAATTTCAAAGAGATAAAAAACAGTTAATAGCAGATGTAATATTATGGATTATAATGTGCATAATTTATATTGTCTTTTGGAAGCAGAATTTAATGTATCTTAGACATAGATTTATTCCATCAAGGATTGTTATTATTACATTTCTTTTTATTGTAGGAAGTATAGGAATATTAATCAAAGACAAAATCCCACAAAAATATAATACAATAGCCTCATTTCTATTTGTAATTTTATCGGTTCCTTATAATTTTGTTATGTTAGAATATACATCACATCATAGAATATTGGATTTCTCGATAAATAAGATAATGGCTAATCTGATAATTATATCAATAATAGTATTAATAATATTTGCTATTACAAATAGCTTTAAAGCATCAATAATTGGAATAAACATAATATCAGTTGTATTTGGTCTGGTTTACTATTATGTAATAAAATTTAGAGGTACAGCGGTTTTAGCCGTTGATATTTTTTCAGCAACAACAGCAGCAAATGTGGCTGGAAATTATAATTACAGGATGAGCTACAGATGTTATTTATTTGTTATATTAACATATGTATTGAGCATTTATGTTTTGAAATTAGACAGGCATAATTTATTCAAGGGAAAGAAAAGACTTATTTCAGTAGGAATAGCAATCTTAGCAGTTGTTTGTGGTTTCTCTTTATTTATACAGAGTAGCAGATTTGATAATTCATTAAAAATTAAAATGTTTAAACCACAGGAAAGTTACAGAAAATATGGGGATTATCTGACCTTTACACATAGTATCAGATACATAAAGGGGCATAAACCGGAAGGATATTCTGAAGATAAGGTTGAACAGATTTCAGCACAATATCCCGGAATAAAAGGCAATGGTAAAAAGCCTAATATTATAATGATTATGAATGAAGCACTTGCAGATTTTTCATCAATATCAGATATCGAAACAAATGAAGATTATATGCCATTTATACATGGATTAACTGAAAATACAGTAAAAGGTGATTTGTTTGTTTCTATATTTGGAGGTGGAACATCAAAAACAGAGTATGAAGCGCTTACTTCAAATAGTATGGCATTTATGCCAAAAGGTTCAACTCCATATGTGACTTATATAAACAGAAAAACATCCTCTTTAGCTACAACTTTAAGAGCACAAGGCTATGGTGGAATGGTGGCCATGCATCCGTATAAGGGAAGTGGATATAAGCGAAACAAAGTATATCCTCTTTTGGGATTTGATAAATTTTATGATTTACCGGAATTTAACAATGCTAAAGTTATAAGAAATCATGTTTCAGATGAAGGAAATTTTGATAAAATAATTAAAGTATACGAGCAAAATAGAAAAAAGGATAAAAAACCATTTTTCTTATTTGATGTGACAATGCAAAATCACAGTAGTTATGATAGAAAATGGGACAATTTATCCGATGACATATCAACTATTAAAGATTATGGTGATGATGTAAATATTTATCTTAATCTGGTGAAAGCATCAGATGACGCTTTTAAAAAATTAGTTGAATATTTTTCAAATGTAGATGAACCTACAATGATTATAATGTTTGGTGACCATCAGCCAAAGCTAAATAATCATTTTTATGAAAATGTTGAAAAAGGATTTTCATTAGGTGATGAATATAAAATGTTTGAAAAGTATAATACTCCATTTGTAATATGGGCAAATTACGATATAGAGGAACAAACGGATGTAAAGATAAGTGCAAATTATATGGGAACAATGGTAGATGAACTTGCAGGAAATTCTATGAGCGGATATCAACAGATGGTAAACGAAATCAGAAAAGATATTCCAATAATTACTGCCGGAGGATATATAGGAGCTGACGGAAAATATTATCACACATTTGATAAATCTTCGCCATATTATGATAAAATAATGGACTATTGTTATTCTGAATACAATAATGTATTTGATAAGAAACATTTGGTAGATGAGTTTTTCAAAATAAATGATAATAAATAAAATGCATCGAAAAATATAAAAGTATATTGAATATTATTTATGTTAATACTTTGAAATCAAATATAGAATTTTTATAAAGTGGATTGTAATATGAAAGATACCTTCATGTATATTATTTTACTTTTAGGTAAAAAATAAACATGGAGGTGTTTTTTATGTATGATGTAGTAATTATTGGTGGAGGACCGGCAGGACTTTCGGCAGCTCTTTACTTGGCAAGAGCTAAGGTTAAGGCGGTATTATTGGAAAAATCAGGCTATGGAGGACAAATTGCCCTTACGCAAAAAGTAAAGAATTATCCCGGAATTTATGAAATATCAGGAAAAGATTTGGCAGACAGTATTCATGAACAGGGAGAAAGATATGGAGGAGAATTTTCTTTTGAAGTTGCCAAAGAAATAATTGATGAAAATGATAAGAAAATTGTTATTACTGATAAGAGAAAAATAGAATGTAGGGCAATAATTATAGCTACAGGCGCAGCACCCAAAAAGGCAGGTTTTGAGGGCGAAGAAGAGTTTATAGGAAAAGGAGTGTCTTATTGTGCAACATGCGATGGAAGATTTTTTGAGAAAAAAGAAGTATTTGTTGTAGGAGCAGGATATTCTGCATGTCAGGAAAGTATATTTTTAGCACAATTTGCATCAAAAGTTAATTTGATAGTAAGAAAAAATGAACTTTCCTGTAGTGGAGCAATTGTTAAAGAATTGAATGACAATTCTAAAATACAGGTATTCTATAATTCTAAAATAGAAAAAGTATCAGGAAATGATTTTGTACAGAGAGTTGGAATAATTAAAAGTGAAGCGGAATACAATGAAGAAACTATAGGAGATATAGAATACGAAAACAATAATAAAAATACAAAGGAATTTGAAGATAACGAAGGTTATGGTGTATTTGTTTTTGTGGGTTATGAACCTGAAAGTAAAATTGCTCCTAAAAGTGTTAAGCGTGATGAAAATAACTATATTTATGTCGATGATGATAAAAAAACGTCAGTTAATGGGATATACGCAGTAGGTGATGTTACACATAAAAAAATACGGCAGGTCATTACATCTGCAAGTGATGGAGTAGTAGCAGCAAAAATAATTGAAACCATTTTATTAAAATAATGAAAAATTTAGTAAAATAAGTTTACAAAATGAATTTTATGTACTAGAATACATAGAATGCAAAAGTACAAAGGCTAAAACTAATAGAATACAAGATATAAGAAAAATCAACTGTTTAGCAGAAATTGATGTATTAGGAGAGAAAACTTAATGGAAAGAAAAATGTTAGTGTTAGATATTGATGGAACACTTACAAACAGTAAGAAGGAAATTACATCTAAGACAAAGGAAGCAATAATTAAGTTGCAGAAAAATGGACACATAGTTGTTATAGCATCGGGAAGACCAACAGCAGGAATAATAGATATAGCAGATGAATTAGAACTTGATGTTTATGGTGGATTTGTATTATCTTACAATGGAGCTAAGATAACAAGCTGGAGAACAAATGAAGTTGTATACCAGCAGGTATTACCGGCAAAATATATTAGAATATTATATGATTTTGCAAAAGAAAATAATGTTGGATTAGTTACTTATGAAGATGAATGTGTAGTTACAGGAACACGTCATGATAAATATATGGAGCATGAAGCTAAGATTAATGGTATAAGAATTAAAGACGTAGCTCCATTCCCGGACTATGTAAACTTTAATGTAAATAAATGTCTTATGACAGCAGAACCTGAAAAAGCATTGGAAGTAGAAAATAAGCTTAATGAAATGTATGGAAATGAATTGAGTATATATCGTTCAGAACCGTTTTTCGTTGAGATAATGCCACAGAATGTAGATAAAGCAGCAACTTTAGATGTTCTTGTAAATATGTTAGGACTTAATAAAGAGAATACAATATGCTGTGGTGATGGATTCAATGATTTATCAATGATTAAGTATGCCGGAATTGGTGTTGCAATGGAAAATGCACAGGAAATTGTAAAAGAAAGTGCAGATTACGTTACCAAATCAAATGACGATGATGGAATTGTACATGTAATTGAAAAGTTTATTTTCAATGAAAAGAAGGCAGTATAATTATTAAATTTAGTTTATAAACAGAAAAAACGACTTTATATTGAAGTTTTTAAAGCTTACAAATAAAGTCGTTTTTTTTATAAATAGTAAATCGCATTTAATTAAAATTAGCCGATATTAATTTGTCATTCTCTTTACTTTGTCAAATTCATCGTAAATTTCCTGCTCAGGTTCAGGAGTAAGTAAACTTACAACAACAATGAATAGTGAGGCGATAATAAATGCAGGTAATAATTCGTAAATATTCCATGAACCACCGATAGGTCTAACAAGAAATTTCCATACAAATACCATAATTCCACCTGAAATCATTCCGGCAATAGCACCATATTTATTTGAACGCTTCCAGAATAATGAGAATAAAACAACAGGACCAAATGTTGCACCAAATCCCGCCCATGCAAATGAAACAATCTGAAATACAGAACTGTTAGGATTACTTGCAAGGAAAACTGCAATTATTGAGATTGCAATAACTGAAATACGGGCAACAATAATGTTTGCTTTTGCAGATAATTTAATATTAAATACACCACCAATAAGATTTTCAGTAACACTTGATGAAGCAGCAAGTAACTGTGAATCAGATGTTGACATTGTTGATGCAAGTATTCCGGCAAGAATCAATCCTGCAACTATTGCAAATAAAAGTCCGTTATTGCTTAAATGGTGAGCAATCTGTACGATAATTGTTTCAGCTTCTGAGGAAGAACCAAAACTTGGAACAATTCCATTTATAGACATGCTGTATCCTATTATACCAATTGATACTGCAATAGCCATTGAAATAACAACCCAGATTGTTGCAATTCTTCTTGATAAAGTAAGTTTTCTTGAATCTTCAATAGCCATAAATCTCAATAAGATATGAGGCATACCAAAATATCCTAATCCCCAGGCAAGAGTAGATGCAATTGACAAGAATCCATAATTTGTTGCTGAATTTGTTGTTGCATCATATAAATGAGTTAAACTTAAATATCCTGATAAATCTTTTACATTTGAATATACAACATCCATTCCACCTACAGAATTAACTCCATAGAAAAGGACGATTGCAAGTGCTATGGACATAATAATACTCTGGATTAAGTCAGTTGTACTTGCAGCTAAGAAACCACCAAGTGAAGTGTAAGCTACAATAACGATAGCACTAAAAATCATGGCTGTCATATAATCAATTCCGAATAAACGGTTAAATAATTTTCCACAGGCAGCAAAACCTGAAGCTGTATATGGAACAAAGAAAATAATTATAATAGTTGCGGAAATAAATTTTAAAATATTTGAATTATCTCTGTATCTGTTTGCAAAGAAGTCAGGTAAAGTAATAGAATTCCTTGAAACATATGAGTAATGTCTGATTCTTTTAGCAACAATTAACCAGTTAACATATGTACCTATTGCAAGTCCGGCAGCTGTCCAAAAAGCATCAGCTACGCCTGTAAAGTAAGCAACTCCGGGCAATCCCATAAGTAACCAGCTGCTCATGTCAGAAGCTTCGGCACTCATTGCTGTAACAAAAGGACCAAGCTTTCTACCCCCAAGATAAAAGTCATGTGTTGTTCGGCTCTTTTTTGTATAGTAAAAACCTATACAAATCATTCCTATCATATAGCCAATAATGGCAATAAGAATGCCAATTTCAGATGTAGTCATTTTTCCTCCTTACTGTTCAAAATTAGAACCACACGAATTAGACTAATATTCGTGCAAAAATAAATTTACTATAATTTGGTTTATTTCATTTGTTATTCGCTAGAAAATCAGAAATCTTAAGTAAAGTATAATCGTAAATTTTCATAAGCAATAAAAATGCCGTAAATAAACGCATATATTCTACTATTTTATGAAAAAAATAAGAAATTATCAACAAAAATCTACAAATAAGCAATTTTATAAACAAAATAAAGTGAATAATAAAATATTACAATGCAAATACTAATTATAGAAAAATTAATGAAATCGGGAGGAAATCAATATTATGGGAGAAATGATAGGAAAGCAAAGTGTTAAATTTGCGGAAGCCCCATATATTTTTGAGGGAGCATCTGTAGTTGGACCTAAAGAAGGAGAAGGCCCACTTGGAAAATTATTTGATGTGATTGAGCAGGATCCAATGCTTGGAAGTAAAAGCTGGGAAGAAGCAGAAAGTTTACTGCAAAAAGAAACCGTGCAAAAACTGTTGTTAAAATCAGGATTAAAAAAAGAGGATATAAGATATATTTTTGCAGGTGATTTGTTAGGACAGTTAATAGCAACCACATTTGGAATAATGGATTATGAAATCCCATTTATGGGACTATATGGTGCATGTTCAACTATGGGCGAAGGATTAAGTCTGGCAGCAATGATGGTTGCAGCAGGTTATGGAGAAAATGTAATAGCCATGGCGTCAAGTCATTTTGGAAGCGCAGAGAGACAATTTAGATTTCCATTAGAATATGGAAATCAAAGACCATTTTCGGCAACATGGACTGTTACAGGGTGCGGAGCGGCAATAGTTACAAAAAGAAAAGGATTTGCAAGAATTACAGGAGTAACAACGGGAAAGATAATTGACTATGGAGTGAAGGATGCCCAGAATATGGGGGCATGTATGGCTCCGGCGGCAGCAGATGTTATTTATAATCATTTAAATGATTTTGGAACCGCTCCTGATGATTATGACAAAATAATAACAGGTGATTTAGGATATGTAGGGCAGGCGATACTAATTGATTTGCTGAAACGAAAGGGAATAGATATTTCGAAAGTGCATATGGATTGTGGAATTGAAATGTTTGATAAAGAAAATCAGGATACTCATTCAGGAGGAAGTGGATGCGGATGTTCTGCGACAGTACTTACAAGTTATGTATTTAAACAACTGAAGAAAAAAGCGTGGAAGAAAATTTTATTTATCCCAACGGGTGCTTTGATGTCACCTATAAGCTTTAATCAGGGAAAGTCTGTTCCGGGAATTGCTCATCTTGTAGTGATTGAAAGTGTGTAATGATTTAGAAAATGAAATTGTAAAACGAAAATTAGGTTAGAAAGTGAGAAAAAATGATATTTTTAAAAAGTTTTTTAATAGGCGGAATAATTTGTGCATTAGTTCAGATTTTACTGGATAAAACAAAATTGTTACCGGGAAGGGTTATGGTTTTATTAGTAGTTTTAGGTACTATACTTGGTTTCTTTGGTTTATATCAGCCTTTAATTGATTGGGCAGGAGCAGGGGCAAGTGTACCTCTTATTGGATTTGGAAATAACTTATGGAAGGGAATGGCAGAACATATAGACAAGGATGGACTAATTGGAATATTTGAAGGAGGATTTACCGCAAGTGCCATTGGTATATCGGCAGCATTAATATTGAGCTATGTTGGTTCATGGTTCTTTAAATCAAAAATGCAATAGAAATAAATATATTTATGATTTATTTAATGTATAAAAAACATAAAATAAATGTTTGTTTTATAAAGGAAAATGTTAATAAATTAACAAACAGACGGATAAAATGAGGTGCTGACTACATTAAAAAAAGTCAATACTTTTGATTATTAAGTTTAAACGTTGAAAATAAAGGATAGAACTTAATTTGTGCTTAAAATTATCAATCATTACTTAATTTATTAAATAAAGAACAGAAGAATAGTTGAAAAAATAAAGTCTATATAATATAATTGTAGTCATGTGAATGGCATCGGAAGATAAATTTTGACGCATTTACAAGGATTAAGTAAAAATATATTAAGGAGGACTACAAAATGTCATATGTAGACGAGGTATTAGCAAAGGTTAAAGAAAAGAATGCTAGTGAACCAGAATTTTTACAGGCAGTTGAAGAAGTATTAAATTCACTTAGACCTGTAATTGATGCAAACGAGGAAAAGTATAGAAGAGAAGCTTTACTTGAAAGAATTTGTGAACCGGAAAGACAGTTTAAGTTCAGAGTTCCTTGGGTTGATGATAAGGGACAGGTACAGGTTAACACAGGTTACAGAGTACAGTTTAACTCAGCTATTGGACCATACAAGGGTGGTTTAAGACTTCACCCATCAGTAAATATTGGTATTATTAAATTCTTAGGTTTCGAACAGATTTTCAAGAATTCACTTACAGGCCTTCCAATCGGTGGTGGTAAAGGTGGTTCTGATTTCGATCCTAAGGGAAAATCAGATAGAGAAGTTATGGCATTCTGCCAGAGCTTTATGACAGAACTTTGCAAGTATATCGGTGCTGACACTGACGTACCAGCAGGTGATATCGGAACAGGTGCAAGAGAAATCGGATACATGTTCGGTCAGTATAAGAGAATCCGTGGATTATACGAAGGTGTTCTTACAGGTAAGGGACTTACATACGGTGGTTCTTTAGCAAGAACAGAAGCTACAGGATACGGATTACTTTACTTAACACAGGAATTAATGAAAGACCATGGCGAAAGTATGGAAGGCAAGACAGTAGTTGTTTCAGGTGCTGGTAACGTTGCTATCTATGCTATTCAGAAAGCTCATCAGATGGGTGCTAAGGTTGTTACATGTTCAGATTCAACAGGTTGGATTTATGATCCTGAAGGAATCGATGTAGACCTTCTTAAAGAAGTTAAAGAAGTTAAGAGAGCAAGACTTACAGAATATGCTGCTGCAAGACCTTCAGCTGAATATCATGAAGGACGTGGAGTATGGCAGATTAAATGTGATATCGCTCTTCCATGCGCTACACAGAACGAATTACTTATCGATGATGCTAAACAGTTAGTAGCTAATGGATGTAAGGCAGTTTGTGAAGGCGCTAACATGCCTACAACAATTGATGCAACAGAATACTTACAGGAAAACGGAGTTTGGTTCGTTGGTGGTAAGGCTGCTAATGCAGGTGGTGTTGCTACATCAGCTCTTGAAATGTCACAGAACAGCGAAAGACTTTCATGGACATTTGAAGAAGTTGACGCTAAATTACAGACAATCATGGTTAACATTTACCATAACATTAGTGATGCAGCTAAGAGATACGGATTTGAAGGTAACTACGTAGTAGGTGCTAACATTGCCGGATTTGAAAAGGTTGCAGAAGCTATGGAAGCACAGGGTGTTTGCTAATTAGAAAACACATTATAATGCAATAATTGACGTTATAACGTCTTAACAGGGCTATCGTGTATGCGATAGCTCTTATTAAAATCAGTAAGAAAATTAATAAAATATATACAAAGATATTGTCCTAATGCGAATAAGATAATAAGACATTTTGATGTTAACGGAAAACATTGTCTGGCACCAATAATGGATGATAAAATATGGAAAAAGTTTAGAAAAGAAATATTAAAAAAATAAAAAAAACAAAGACTGTATTTTCGATAAATTTAATATTGCAGAGTAGATACGATAATATAATCGACATCTTTATTTACGGTATCGTAACAATATTAAGTGATAGCAAAAATGCAGTCTTTTAATATATTTTAATAATATCTGTTCATAGAAAAAATGTAGTGTTTTTAATATATTAGATTTTACTGTTTTTTCTTCTTAATATGAATCTCCGGTATAGCTGTATCATAGTTTACAGAAGGCTGATCCTTAGTGGCTTTTAAAGTATCATCCTGCTTGTGTGTATGAATCTCAGGGATAGCTAAATTATCAATAGAAAGATTAAAGTCGTGTTTTTTATTAAATTTTTTTGATTTCTTAAACTCCATAATTACCTCCAAATACTTTATAAATAAATTTACAATTTTGTTATGAGAGTGAAACGTATCTTAATTCATTGATATTTAAATTTTTATAGTTAAATTTTAATACTTTGTAATCTACAACAGGTTGATGAAAAATGTAATAACAAGACTGTTAATAAAGTCTGCAAATAAACTACCAACAAGCGGAATTAACAAATAGGCTTTTATTGAAGGTGCATATCTGTCGCATAGAGCCTGCATGTTTGCCATTGCATTTGGTGTAGCGCCCATACCGAATCCACATGTTCCCGCTGCAAGAACAGCAGCATCGTAATCCTTCCCCATAATATTGAATATAACAAAATATGTGAAAAGAAAAATTAAAATAACCTGTGCACCTAAAAGCATAACAAGTGGTAATGCCAAAGATGCTAATTGCCACAATTTAAGTGTAATCATGGCTATACCTAAGAATAATGAAAGACAAATACCACCAAGGTCATTTATTTCACCCATACATATATCAAATTGGCCTGAATATTCTCCAATATTTCTTATTAAAGCAGCTGCAATCATTGCTCCAATATAAATAGGAAATGTTAAGCCTGTTTTAGTTAACATCCATGAAAAAATAGTTCCTATACCAATAGCAAGAATCAACTGATATACTGCCATTGCATACATATTTGCATGTCTTTCATGCCTTTTTTCGTCTTCGATTAAAAGACTGTCATCTTCTGCAACAACTGTGTTCAAAAGATTTTTCTTCTCAATAAGACGACGACCAATAGGACCACCGATTAAACTTCCTGCAATTAAACCAAATGTTGCAGCAGCAGTACAAATGGTTGTAGCTCCGCTAATGTTAAAATCTTCAAGTACAGGACCAAATGCTCCGGCAGTTCCGTGACCTCCTACCATTGGAATTGAACCGGTACACATTCCTATAAGTGGGTCTAAGTCAAGAAAATGTGACATCCCAACAGCAAGAAAATTCTGAGAAACAATAAGCGTTATAACTAGTAATAGGAAAATAAAAAGAGATTTACCACCACTTTTTAAAACCTTTAAATTGGCTTGAAAACCAACTGATGTAAAGAAAAATACCATACACACTTCACGAAGGGTATCATCAAACGAAAATTCGATTAATCCCGTTGAATGACATATGCATGTAAATATGGCAAATAGCAAACCACCAATAACAGGGGCAGGAATGCAAAACTTTTCCAAAAAATAAATTTTATGCTTCAAAAACTGCCCGAGTATTAAAACGACTACTGCGATGGCAAGTGTCTGATACATATCTAATTGTATATCCATAAAACTCCTTTCCTTAGACAAATTTATTCAGATTTTACTTTTATGTTGTGCTTTTTATAATATTTTACTGCACCTGGATGAAACGGAATGGAAATACCTTTAACGGCAGAAGTTTCATCGAGCTGTAAATTCACAGGAACGGAATATTGAAGATCCGCTGAATGTTCAAATAAAAATTCTGTTAAAGATTCTACAACGATGTCAGACAATTCGTTACTAGCAAGTAAAACAGCTTGAACAGCTACTGTTTTTATTTCTTCAGTTTGTCCGGTATAAGTATTCGCCGGAATTGTATAGTCAACATAAGTATCGTAAGCAGATTCAAGTTTTTTAGAACATGAATCGCTAATGCTTAAAAATTTAATAGGACATTGTTGTGCTAATTCTTCTATTATTGTTGTGCGCAATCCTGCAGTACAGAAAAATGCATCAATTTCACCGGATTGTAATTTGCCGGCGGCAGTAGTATAGTCATAATTTAAAGTGTCTACTAGTTTGTCTGATAAGCCGTTAAGTTGTAAAATTAAATTAGCAGTCTGTTCAGTACCTGAATTACTTTCACCGATGCTGACTTTTTTACCTAGTAAATCATCGATTGAATTTATGCCTGAATCATTGTGAACAACAATCTGGCAGGCTTCAGGGTATAATGCCGCGATTGCCTTGTAACCAGAACACTGGGTACTGACAAATATTCCGGTTCCGTTATAGGCATCATTAATTAAATCAGCCTGAGCAATTCCCATTTCAATATAATTTTTAGATAATAATCGTATGTTTGCAGCTGAACCAGCAGTAGATTTTACTTCAAAGTTAAACTTATCGTTTTCTTTAGTAGCAAGTTCCGTGAATGCATTTCCAAAAGTATAATACATTCCACCAATACCGGCAGAGCCAAATCGAATTTTTTCATTTTTAATGCCACAGCCTGATAACATAAGTGTTGTGAGGCTAAGTAAAATACATAAAAATTTTTTCAAATTAAAATTCTCCTTTACGTAAATTTAGGACACACCTAACTAATATTTTACAATAAAATAAAGTTAAATGGAATGAAAAAATAAGAAATAGGAAGAAAAAATAAAAAACAGGATAAAAAGAAAAGTACACATATGCGCTATTTTAATCAAATATCTTGACCAAAGTAGTAAAATGAAATATACTATATTAATACGCAAAATATGCCGTTGAAAAGAATAATTTTTGATTGATATATATATAACTTTAACGTAGAACAACAGGTACATATAATGTACCTGTTGTTCTACGTTTAGGAAAAGTTAGTTGTTGAAAACAAATATAATATGAGTCTAATTTTGATAAGTGTTAAATAATATTAAAAGAGTGCAGATATAGATGCTTAAGAAATAAATATTAGTTGTTGGTAAAAAGCATATCATTTTATAAAAGCAATATCATAATATTAGATGAAAAAATTTTTTTTAGAGGGAATAGAAAATGGTTACAGCATTGGCTAAAATTTTTTTGAAAGACGTAAAGATGAATGATTCTCAAGGAAGAAAAGCATATGGCACATTGTGTAGTGTAGTTGGAATTTTTTTAAACATATGTTTATTTGTTGGAAAATATTTTGCAGGAGTGTTAACGGGTGCAATTTCAATTACAGCAGATGCATTTAACAATTTGTCAGATGCAGGTTCATCAATAATAACATTAGTAGGCTTTTGGTTTGCAGGAAAGAAACCTGATACAGAGCATCCGTTTGGACATGGGAGATTTGAATATGTATCAGGAATGGCAGTTTCCTGTCTGATAATATTAATGGGACTTGAACTAGCGAAGAGTTCTGTTGATAAAATTATTCATCCACAGGAATTAGAATCTAGTATTTTGGCTATAACAATATTACTTATATCTATTTGTGTAAAATTGTATATGGCATTTTACAATACGGGTATAGGAAAGAAAATAGATTCAGTAACAATGAAAGCAACAGCAATAGACAGCTTAAGTGATTCCGTGGCTACAACAGTAGTATTAATATGTGTACTTGTTAATATGAAGTTTGGAATAAATATAGATGGTATATGCGGACTTTTAGTAGCAATTTTGATTATATATGCAGGAATTGGTGCGTTTAAGGATACGATATCTCCGCTTTTAGGTAAAATACCAGAGCCTGAACTTGTGGACAAAATTCATGATATTGTAATGAAACATGAATTAGTATACGGAATTCATGATTTGGTTGTTCATGATTATGGCCCGGGTAGAATGATGATTTCACTGCACACAGAAGTTCCCGGAAATGAAAATGTATATAAATTACATGACATGATAGACAATATTGAATCTGAACTACAGGAAAAGATAGGATGTGAGGCAGTAATTCACATGGATCCGATTGAAGTTGATAATCAGGTGGTTACAGATACAAGAAGTAAAGTTGAAAACATAGTTAAAAGTATAGATGAACATATGTCCATACATGATTTTAGAATGATAACAGGAGATACACATACAAATCTTATATTTGATGTTGTTGTTCCATTTTGTGTAGAAAAGAAACATGATGAAATAAAAAATAATATTGAAGAGAAGATAAGTGAACTTGATGATAAATATAGAGTTGTGATGAAAATAGAAGAAGATTATATTGGAAATTAACAAATCTGCATCAAAAGTAAAGTAAAATAGTTTGAAATAAAAATGGGAAGATATTCTGTATAGAAAATGTGTATTAATATAAAAAATAAGAGAATATGTAATAATATATATTAAAATATTAGAAACATATTTGCAAAACAGAATTAAATGTGTTACCATTTAAAGTCGACGTCAAAAAGTAAAAGTGTCTTTGTGATGTTTTTATTTTTTGACGTTTTTTGCTTTTTATAACAGAGAAAATTTATATTTATAAAAGTTTATTTTTGATTATAAAATTAATATTGAGAAAGGAAAAGTAAGGATGAAGTTTCAGGAATTAAATATATCAGATGAAATAAAGAAAGCAGTAAAAGATTTAGGATATGAAGAAGCAACTCCAATACAGGAAAAAAGCATTCCGGCAATTATGGAAGGAAAAGATGTAATAGGATTTAGCCAGACGGGAAGTGGAAAGACTGCTTCATTTGGAATACCGGCGATAGAACTTGTAGATATGACAATGAACAAAAAATTAAATCAGGTTCTTATACTATGCCCAACAAGAGAATTAGCATTGCAGGCAGCAGAAGAATTAAGAAAATTTGCAAAATACATAAAAGGATTAAATGTAGTATCTATATTCGGAGGGCAGAACATAGAAAGACAGTTTAAACATTTGCGTGAAGGAAGTCATATTGTAGTTGGAACACCGGGAAGAGTTATGGACCATATCCGCAGAAAAAGCCTTAAATTAGAACAGTTAAAGATGGTCGTGTTAGATGAAGCGGATGAAATGCTTAATATGGGATTTAGAGAAGATATTGAAACTATATTAAAGGCTACACCTGATGACAGACAGACAATTCTGTTTTCAGCTACAATGCCAAAGGAAATATTGGATATTACAAATAATTATCAGAAAAATCCTGAATTAATTAAAATAAAAAATAAGCAAATGACTGTAGACAGTATCGAACAAAGATTTTATCTTGTAGATAAAAATAAAAAGAAAAGTGCTACAGCATTGTTGCTTAGATATTACAGACCAAAACTTGCAATTATTTTTTGTAATACGAAGAGAATGGTTGATGAGTTGGTAGATTTCCTTGGAAAAAATAAATTTTTAGCACAGGGGTTACATGGTGATGTAAAACAGCAACAGCGAACAAATGTAATGAACCAGTTTAAGAAAGGTACATTTAATATTCTTGTTGCAACAGATGTGGCAGCAAGAGGAATTGATGTTAACAATCTTGATATTGTAATTAATTATGATTTACCTGAAGATAATGAATATTATGTTCATAGAATCGGAAGAACCGGAAGAGCAGGAAATGAAGGAAAATCATTTACATTAATAGATGGAAGAAAACAACTAGAAGATTTACGATACATTGAAAGATATGCTAAATGTGAAATTATTGAAAGTAAACTTCCGACAGTTGATGAAATAAAAACTCAGGATTATCAGCGAAACATTAACAGATTAAAGAAATTTATGGATAAGCACAATAGTTCAAATCAAAAAGAAATTGTTGAAATGTTAATTGAAGAAGGATATTCTTTGGAAAAAATTACTTTAGCATTAATGGATATGATGAATAGAAAAAATAATGATTATAGCGGCTTATCAGATGTTAAACCACTTGTAATTGTACGAAAAGAAAGAAAAAATAATGGTATAGGTAGAAAAAATAAAGCAGTAAAGAACAGACGTACAGAAAATGGGAAACAAACAGAGAAAGGAAGAAAGAACATATATAATAGAAAAAATAGTGAAGCAGAAAAGAAGAAATATAATGGTAAAAATAATGAATCAGATAAAAAAAGAAGAAAAAAGGGATTTGTAGAATCCGAAAATAGTAGCAGAAAATTTACAGAAAAAAAGAATAAAAAATCTGAAACAAACAAAAGAAAAAATAAACAAAAATAACGTAAAAATTTTGTAAAATAATTTATGGAAAATCTAAAACATAAAGGCTGCAAATGTTGACATAACAACCTAAAAGGAGTAACATTAATAAGTGATAATAGAATAAATGACCGAAGTAAAAATGCTGTTAGAATGAGAAATTTATGTTTCGCACTGATAGCATTTATTTTATAAAAATTATGAATTAATACGAAAATTTCAGATTTGATTAGATATAAATTGCAACGTAAAAATAATTTGTAAGGAGGTAAATTTGCAAGCTAAACAATCCGGAATGTAATTAAAGGAGAAAAATTGAAATTAGAGAATAGTAAAAATAGTCATTTAGGACGAATGATGGGGAGTTTATCATTAGGGGTGATGATATTTGCTGTTGCTCTAGCAGTATTGATGAATATACAGACGACGAGAAAGAGAGTTTCGGAACAAACTGCACAGTATATAAAGATAAGTACCATGCAGAATGAACAGATAATAGACCGTCTGTTAGTTGATGCAAAGGAAAGTATTAAATCAATAGGTAAATTATTTGGACAAATTATTGATGAGAACGGAAATGTAACAGCACATGATATAGAATCACTTAATCAGAATGTGAGCTTTGAAAGTTTAATTTATGTAAATAAGTATGGAATTGGAATTGATCAGGATAATAAAGAATACACATTTGCAAATGTAATAGCGTATTATGATGCGTTAAAAGGTGATACGGTTATAGCATTAAATCCATTAGGTAATTCTGATATGCAAAACAGAATATGCTTCTTTGCCCCGGTAGAGAAGGACGGAGAGATAGCGGGAGTATTAGTAGGAAATTTTGATGATGCAACATTAAAGAAATTTATGAATACAAAACTGTTTGGTTATACTTCAACAGCGTTTATTTGTAGTGAATCAGGAGAAATAGTTGCAAATTCAGTAGGTATTTTACAAAGAACAACATTAACAAGTTACCTTAAAGAACACAATCTGATGGATGATAATGGTATAGCGGAATTAAGAAACAGCTTAAAGAACAAAAATCAATATGCATTTGAAATACATGGTAAAAATTATGAATCAAGTGCATATATGATGAGGCTTGAAAACAGTGGTCTTATTTTAGTTCAGGCATTCCCTGTTGAGGCTACGAATAAACTGAATGCAACTGCCAATAAGGATAGTTGGAGACTTGTAACTATTTTAGCGGTATTTTTCATTATTTATTTAATAGGAACGGTTGTGTTTAATGTAAAAAAACAACGTAATATAATGAATGAAAAAGAATCTGTTGAGAATATTGTAACTGCAATAACGCAGATGTTTGATAGATTTATTTTAGTAGATTTAGATGAAGATAAATACGAATATATAATAGAAGATGAAAATAAAAAGCTACCCGGAATCGGATTTGAAGGTAGTTATGGCGATATCCTTCAGAATATATTTAGCAAATGTTTTAAAAATGATGAAAAGCATACATCAGTAGATACGATGTTGCAAAGAGAAAAACTTATAGAACAATTAGATTTTGGAAAAGATAGTTTTAGCCTTGAATATTCAGAAGAATTTGATACAGATAATGAATTTAGATGGACAAATCTGGCTGTTCTTTGTGTAGAAAGAAGAAGAGGTGTACCTACAAAGGTATTAATGGCATCTCAGGACGAAACGGAACTAAAGAAAAAAGAAGTCCGTGATCAGGAAGCACTTAGAGAAGCGTATCAGGCAGCAGAAAATGCAAGTAATGCAAAAAGTGATTTCTTATCAAAAATGTCTCATGATATAAGAACTCCTATGAACGCCATTATTGGAATGACGGCTCTTGCAGGAAGTTATATAGATGATAAAGACAGAATGTTAGAATGCTTAAAGAAGATTACTTCTTCAAGCAAACTTTTGCTTGGATTAATCAATGAAGTTTTGGATATGTCCAGAATTGAATCAGGTAATATTAAACTTGTGGATGAAGATATTGAGTTATCAGTATTGCTTGAAGACGTCCTTGAATTGGTAAAGGGCGATGTGAAAAATAAGAATCTTGATTTGAATGTGTCGATAGAAAATATGAAGCATGAAAAGGTTATAGGCGACAGTATTCGAATACAGAAGATATTTACCAATATTATAAGCAATTCAATTAAGTATACTCCAAATGGAGGAAAAATTAGTATTACGGTAAATGAAAAACCTACACATAGCAAGTCAACGTCCTGTTTTGAATTTATATTTGAAGACACAGGAATTGGTATGTCTAAAGAATTTGTCAAGAAAATATTTGTCCCATTCGAGAGGGCAGAGGACAGCCGAATTGATAAGATACAGGGTACCGGTTTAGGAATGGCTATTGTTAATAATATAATTCACATGATGGGAGGAGAAATTCAGGTTGAAAGTGAAATAAACAAAGGTTCCAGGTTTACCGTTACAATGGTTCTAAAGTTACAGGATGATAAAGAGGAAACAGATAAGGAATTAATAAACTTAAAGGTTTTAGTTGTTGACGATGAAAAAGTTGTATGTGATTCAACGTGCAAAGTTTTAAATTCTATTGGAATGAACAGCGAAGGTGTTACAACAGGAAAAGAAGCCGTTACAAGAGTTGTTGAAGAACATGAAAAGAATGATGATTTTTATGCAGCTATAATTGACTTGAATATGCCGGAAATGAACGGAATAGAAACAACAAAAGAGATAAGAAAAGCTGTTGGAAAAGATGTTCCGATAATAATTATGTCGGCATATGACTGGAGCGATATAGAAGAAGAAGCAAAAGCAGCCGGTGTTAATGCATTCATTTCTAAACCGTTGTTTAAGTCAAGGCTTACGACGACATTTAAGCAATTGCTTAATAATAATCAGGAAGAAGAGAATCCGCTATCTGTACTTAAGAATGAAGACTATAGTAATCGTAGAGCACTTGTAGTTGAAGACAATGAACTTAATGCAGAGATTATGAGAGAAATGCTTAATATGACTGGAATCAAAGTAGACCGTGCAGAAAATGGTAAAGTTGCAGTTGAAAAATTGGAAAGCGAACCTGAGAATTATTACGATATTGTGTTCATGGATATACAGATGCCGATTATGAATGGATATCAGGCTGCAGAAGCAATTCGACAAATGGATCAGAGAAAAGATGTTCATACAATTCCAATTATAGCAGTAACAGCGAATGCGTTTGTGGAAGATATTCTTACAGCAAAAGCAGCAGGAATGAATGAACATATAGCTAAACCTGTAGATATAAAAGAATTAGATGAGATACTACAAAAATGGCTGTAGATTAGCTTATAAGAAAAATTAAATACGGTTTATAGTATCATTTAATACATAAAAATGCGTAGTGTAAATTGAAACACTACGCATTTTTATTTGTATATTGTAAGACAAAGTTTATAAACTTAATTTTCAAATAAAACATTGTTTTATTTGTGGTTCTTTGTTTATTATTCTTTAGCACCATTAGAACCGGAAGAGCCATCATTTGAGCTACCGGAACCGTCTTTAGCATCATCAGAACCTGACGAATCAGAAGAACCACTTGAAACTGAAGTCTTTCTGTCAGCAGCATTGTCAGCAGCATTTGCCGAGCCAACTGTTACAGTCCCTGAGGTTGTTGCTTCTGTAGATGATTCGTTAGTAGTCTTTTTAGGAGTACCATAATGATAACTACATTTATTTGTTGGTGCAGTATCTTTTGAAAAATACTCTGTATAAGTATGAGGACATACGCCTTCGATTGCTAATGCACCTGATGATGAACAAAGAGTAACTTCTTCAACATCATCACTCATTTCAAAATCCTTAACTTCATAGCCTTTAACCTGATCAATTTGGCTCATAATTTTTGACCATAATCTTTCATGATATGCTTGGTCGGAACCAAGTTCTTTGTTTTCATCATATCCTGTCCAAATTGATGCAGTAAGATATGGTGTATATCCGCAGAACCATAAGTCGTAAGCACTTGAAGTTGTTCCTGTTTTACCTGAAACAGGCATTCCGTCTGTAAGCGCACATGCTTTACCTGTACCTTCAGTAATAACACTTGTCATTCCCTGAGTTAAAAGTGAAGCAGTAGATGACTTAAGAACTGTATGTGTAGTAGGAGTAGTATTGTCTAATAATATTCTTCCGTTACTATCAACTACTTTTGAATAAAATACAGGTCTTGTATAAGTTCCCTGATTTGCGATTGTTGCATATGCAGCAGTTATTTCCAAATTAGTAATACCATCAGTAATACCACCAAGTGCTAAAGGCTGTTGAATATCAGAAACAACTGAGCCGTCTTTTTCAGTTCTGTTTTGAACTAATGTTGTAAAACCAAAATTTAATAAATAATCAAAGCCAAGTTGCGGTGTAATTTCTGTAAGTGTTTTTACGGCACATACATTCATGGAATCAGCTATAGCCTTTCTGACTGTAACAGTACCACGGTAACCACTATACCAGTTTTTAACAGGACGTCCATTAGAATAATTAAAAGGTTCATCCTTTATTTTAGTAGTTAAAGTATATCCCATTGTATCAATTGCCGGTGCATAGGTTGATAAAACTTTAAATGTTGAACCCGGCTGTCTTGTTGATTGAGTAGCACGGTCAAGACCTAAACTAACCTTCTTAGAACCTCTTCCACCAACAATAGCTTTAACGTATCCTGTATATTGGTCCATAACTGTGAATGAAGCCTGAGGTTGAGGAGTGTAATATAAAGTTTCATATTCAACATCATCATCAGCTAATCCATCAGGATATAAATATTTTTTATATTGTTTTACACATTCTTTTGCAGCTTCTTTTGTTGAAAAAATTAATTTAAAAGAAGATTCGTTCAAAAGAACTTTGTGATAATAATTGATGTAACTTTCTGAATAGTTTTCAGTTGTTCCATCAGCGTGCTGAATTGTCCATGCCCAGTTAATGGAATAAGAAACTGTATTGGGATAGTTTTCAGCGTTTGATAATTCTTTATTGCAAATTTTTTGGATTTTTGAATCCTGAGTAGTGTAAATTTTTAAACCACCACTATATACGGCGTTATAAGCCTGAGTATAAGTATAACCTTTTTGTTCCTGTAAATCGCTCATAACCTGAGAAACCACTTCATCAACAAAGTAAGAGTAAACATTGTTGCTCTGAGTAATCTGATTATCTACAGACTGAATACGACTGTATACATCATCTTTCATAGCCTCATTATATTCATCTTTAGTTATATGACTGGCATCTAGCATATTTTTTAGAATTTTCTTCCTACGTTTAGCGTTAGCCTTCGGGTGATATATAGGGTTGTAAGCAGCCGGATTCTGTGTGATTCCGGCAATTACGGCACATTCTGATAAAGTTAAATCACTGACATCTTTATCAAAATATCTATGGGAAGCAGCCTGAACTCCTAATGTATTAGAACCAAGATTGATTGTATTCAAATATGTTTCAAGGATAGTTTCTTTTTTAGTAACTTTTTCAAGTTGAATTGCAAGATACTGTTCCTGAAGTTTACGTTTGACCTGATCACCTAAAGTTTCCTCTGAAGTCCAATCAGTAAAAACATTATTCTTTAAAACCTGTTGTGTAATAGTGCTTGCACCTTCGGAAGGGTTTAAAGTTGTAATTGCTACAACAACAGCTCGTCCGATACCCTGAATATCAATACCGTTATGTTCATAAAAACGGGCATCCTCAGTATCGATAAAAGCCCATTTTAAATTATCAGGTACCTGATCAATTGAAACCTTTATTCTGTTAGAACCGGAAGTGACAAGTTTTGCAATTTCCTTTTCTTTATTATTATAAACAGTTGTTGAATAAGAAGAAGGTACAATTGATACATCTTGAATATCAGGTGCAGCATCAATAATTCCACGAACAATACCAAAAACAAGGGCACATCCCGTTATACATATTAAAAGCAAAATGTATAATAAAATCTTGAAAAATACCACTAAACTCTTTTTTGAAAGACGTTGACCGGTTGAAACAAGATTCTTTTGTTTAGATATTGTTTCTCTATAACCATAGTTCATAAATAATCCTCCTATCCGCTACATTATAGCAAAAGTATATATTTTTATAAAGTAAAAAAGAAAAATATAAGACAAAATTCATAAATTTATCGAGAACAATGTTGAAATATAAAATATTACCTATTAAAATATACCTAAATAATTTAGAAAAACACCAAATCCTTTTTGAGACGGATGGCATATTTAATTAAAAAACGCTCGCGCTGCTTGACACTCGTAGCGGTTCTAAACCTCCATCTCATATTTTCCTTAGGACTTATGTTCCTAAGAAAAATATAGCTGTCGCTTTGAACCGACGGCGTCAAATGCATTTTATTTAAATATGCCATCCGTCTCAACTTAGATTTAGTGTATTTTTAAAAATTTTATGGGAGTATTTTAATGAGTGAATATAAAATAGTTGCAAAACCGGGAGTTGGTGAGTTTGTAGATAAAAAATCCAGGTTTATAGCGCATGTATATGCAATAGATTCGGAAGAGCAGGCTCAAGGATATATAGAAGAATTAAAGAAAAAATACTGGGATGCAAGACATAATTGTTACGGATATGTAATTGGTAAAAATAATGAAACACAGAGGTTCTCAGATGATGGGGAACCAAGTGGTACAGCTGGAAAACCAATACTGGAAGTTATAAAAGGAAATGATATTCATAATGTTTTAATTGTTGTAACAAGATATTTCGGAGGAACTTTGCTTGGAACGGGTGGTTTAATAAGAGCTTATACAAAATCTTCTCAGGATGGAATTGAAAATGCTTCTATTGTATGCAAAATTCAGGGAATAAGAACAAAAATAGAAACTGATTACAATGGCATTGGAAAGATTCAATATATTGCTGCAAGCATGGGAATAAAAAACATAGATACAATTTACACTGAAAAAGTCATAATTGATATCACGGTTAAGAAGGAAGATTATGACGGATTTGAAAAGAAAGTTGTAGAAGCGACAAATGGAAAAGCAGTATTTGGAGAAAAAGAAGAAGCGGAATTTGTTGTGGAATAATAATAGACAGAATAATAATAGGCAGATGTAAAAATTATTGAAAACGATGTTTCTATGTGGTAAAATGAACATTTGTGATACAATAAACAAAGATTTATTTAAGTAGGAAAGAGAAAAAATGATTAGAGAAGATGTAAGAAACATAGCTATTATAGCTCACGTTGACCACGGTAAAACAACTTTAGTAGATGAATTGTTAAAGCAGAGTGGTGTTTTTAGAGAAAATCAGGAAGTAGCAGAAAGAGTAATGGACTCAAATGATATTGAAAGAGAGAGAGGTATTACAATTCTTTCAAAAAATACTGCCGTAACATATAAGGATACAAAAATTAATATTATTGATACACCGGGACATGCTGACTTTGGTGGAGAAGTAGAACGTGTACTTAAGATGGTAAACGGTGTTGTTCTTGTTGTAGATGCATTTGAAGGCGCAATGCCACAGACAAGATTTGTTCTTCAGAAAGCGTTAGAACTTCAGCTTCCTGTTATCGTATGTATAAATAAGATTGACAGACCAGAAGCAAGACCTTTAGAAGTAATAGATGAAGTATTAGAATTATTTATAGAATTAGATGCAAATGAAGAACAGTTAGACTGCCCATTTGTATTTGCTTCAGCAAAACAGGGATTTGCAACATTAGATTTAGATAAGCAGACAACAGATATGAAAGACTTATTTGATACTATCGTTGATTATATTCCTGCACCACAGGGCGATCCTGATGCAGATACACAGGTATTAATCAGCACAATTGATTACAATGAATATGTTGGTAGAATCGGTGTTGGTAAGATTGATAACGGTACTTTAAAGATTAATCAGGATGTAGCTTTAGTCAACCATCATGAACCGGACAAAATGGAAAAGGTTAAGATTACAAAGTTATATGAATTTGACGGATTAAATAAAGTAGAAGTTAAGGAAGCAACAGTAGGTTCAATTGTTGCTATAGCTGGAATTACAGACCTTCATATCGGAGATACACTTTGCTCATTGGATAATCCTGTAGCAATTCCTTTCCAGAAGATTTCAGAACCTACAATTTCTATGCATTTTATGGTAAATGATAGTCCACTTGCAGGTCAGGAAGGTAAATTTGTTACTTCAAGACATTTAAGAGACAGATTGTTTAGAGAATTAAATACAGACGTAAGTCTAAGAGTAGAAGAAACAGAATCAACAGACTCTTTCAAAGTATCGGGAAGAGGAGAACTTCATCTTTCAGTATTAATCGAAAATATGAGAAGAGAAGGATATGAATTTGCAGTAAGTAAAGCTGAAGTTATTTATAAAGAAGATGAAAGAGGTAAGAAATTAGAGCCTATGGAAATCTGCTATATTGATGTGCCTGAAGAATTTGCAGGAACAATCATTCAGAGATTAAGTGACCGTAAAGGCGAACTTCAGGGGATGGCTCCAACAAATGGTGGCTATACAAGATTGGAATTTTCAATTCCTTCAAGAGGATTAATTGGTTACAGAGGTCAGTTTATGACTGATACAAAAGGTAACGGAATTATGAATACAGTATTTGACGGATATGGTCCATACAAGGGAGATGTTCAGTATAGAAAACAAGGCTCATTAATTGCATTTGAAGCAGGTGAAGCTATTACTTATGGATTATTCAACGCTCAGGAAAGAGGAACATTATTTATCGGACCTGGTGAAAAAGTTTATGCAGGTATGATAGTTGGTCAAACAGGAAAAGCAGAAGATATCGAAGTTAACGTATGTAAGACAAAACATTTGTCAAATACAAGAACATCAAGTTCAGATGAAGCTTTAAGACTTGTACCAAAGAAAGTATTAAGCTTAGAGCAGTCACTTGAATATATTGATACTGATGAACTTTTAGAGATTACACCTGAAAGTCTTAGAATTAGAAAGAAAATTCTTGACCCAACAATGAGAAAGAGAGCGCAAAGAAATAAATAAAATTATAATTTGCAAATCAATAAGAAACGATTACCTATGATTTATGTCATGAGTAATCGTTTTATTATTTTTGTGAAAATAAAGTGAAAGGCATAGTTTGGCTTCAGTTTATTAATTTTGAAGAAATCACGCTATGAAACAGAAATAAAATTAAAAAGTAGAAACAGAAATAAAATTAAAAAAGTAGTTGATTTTTATTTGGAAATATAATAAAATCAATTTGGCTATAAATGATTTGTAACATTACACGATATTAAGTGTAAAGGGGTACAAACCAATGAATTATGAGAATTTTGTTAAGAAAATTCACGGGGAATTTGAAATGCTTGCTGAAAGAAAAGGTCTTTCAGGCAGAGTTGTTATTAGGGACATAGTAAAGAATAACAATGTACATCTAAAATCTATAAGTGTTGTTAATGATGAAAATCGGGCAACGCCAACAATCTATTTGGAATCTTACTATGAAGAATTTTGTCAGGGAAAGGATATTTCGGATATAGCGAATGAGATATTTGAAATGTATATTATGAATTCCTGTGGACTAAATTTTAGTATGGAAGATTTTATGAACTATTCCTATATAAAGAATAAAATAGCATATAAAGTAATTAATTACGATATGAACAGAGAGATGCTTAAGACTGTTCCACATTTACATATTTTAGATTTGGCAATTGTGTATAATATTGTGATAGAAGAAGATGCGTATAATTCAGCTACTGCGATGATTAAGAAAGAACATTTAGATATGTGGCAAGTCAGCAAAAAAGAAATTGAAGAAGTAGCGTTAACTAATACACCTGAATTAATGCCTCCGGTTATAATGAGAATGGAAGATTTACTTGCTGAGATGATTATTAATGATATTTCGATGCAATGGGATGATGAGGATGAACAGGAACAATGGGATTTTGTTAAAGAAGATTGTGCTTATGGTGGACATCCGAAAGAAAAAGTGTCAGAATATGTACGTGAAGAAATTGAAAAAATGAAATATGATGATAAGATTGATATGTATGTTCTGACAAATGAAAAAAGAATTAATGGTGCAGGAACGATGTTTTATGATGGATTACTTAAGAAGTTTGCGGATAAAATAGAAAAAGATTTAATAATAATTCCAAGTTCTGTTCATGAAGTAATATTGATACCAAAAGATAATGAAATTTCAGATGAAGAAATAAATGAGATGATTGGTGAAGTTAATGAAAATGAATTAGAAACAGTTGAAATTTTATCAAATCATATGTATTTATACTGCAGAAGAGACGACAGAATATACATGTAAAATAAAAAAGGACAACAGTTAATTTGACAACGGTTGTCCTTTTTATGGTATAAAATAAATAAACTATCTATATTCTAAATTATCTAATTCACGCTGAAGTGCATACATATTATTTCTTGCTTCGTCAATTTTAGCTGTATATTGATTGAAAAATTCAACCTCTTCTTCATCTGGATCGCGCTGCTCGAGAATAGCCTGTACTATCGCAGACTGTGAACGTGAACGTTTAGATTCAAGTAGAGTGATTTCATCTTTACATTTTTTAATACCTTTACGTAATTTTGATTTCTTAAACATAGTCCATTCTCCTTTATAAATAGTTTACATTGTAAACTAAAATATTAATTAAATCCTAGCAAAACCTCTTTTTAAATTGTATCAAATTAAAAGGCATAATGCAATAAATATATGGCTCTTTGTCAAGAGTGGGGGTAAAAAGATTTTTGACACAGTTGTGAACTATTGTTCACAACTGTGTTTTCTCTTTTAAGCAGAAGTCATAAGGATTCTATTCCTAAAGTTCTCGAAATTTCTATATCCATAAGCATTTCGTTTAATTACTTTAATCTTATTGTTTGTTCCTTCCGTAAACCCATTTGAATATGAACAATCGAAAGAATTGAGTATGTATTTAGCCCAGTTGGATAACATTGTTAATGTCGCATTAAATTCTTCTAACTCGCTTGCCTGTGCTGCTAATATAAATTTCCTAAGTTTCTTATAAGCTTCATTTTTGTCTTTTGATTCCATAAAATCATAAAACTGCTCTTTTAAATAATAAGCCACAGCCAGATCATGAGATTGCGTGAGCATTACTTCTAAGGCCTGTTTGTTTTCGCTGTTAAGCATCCAATAATGAGATAACAGTATTCGCCGGCTTCTCTTAAAATACTTACGCTTTGAAGGATGCATATCCTTTTGAATACGTTTTCTTACATTTTCTAAAGCCCAGGTAATATATCTGACCACATGAAACCTGTCAATGACTATGTTTGCATTAGGAAAATAAGTTTCTGCAATGTCTCGATAAACATAGTTCATATCTATAATAAAATATCGTACATCTTTTCTGTTTTGAAATTCTAATAGATAATCCTTCAGTTTATATTGAGTTCTTGAAGGAAGAATATCAAATATTTTATGATTTTTCGGATCAGTTAGTATTGCCTGAAACTTCTCACCGCCTGCGTTACCTTTGAACTCATCAATGGATAAAACCTGTGGGAGAACAGAAGGTTTAGGATATTTAATATCTTCTATTCTTCTAAAAATGGTAGAAGGCGATATTCCAACCTGTTGGGCTACGGCGGAAACATTTTGCACCGCCTTAAGCATGTTTATTGCAAGAAAATTTAGTCTGGTTGTAATTCTGCAATGTTTAGGAAGTAAAGCAAAGTTTTCGTTAAAATGTTTGCCACAGCAATCACAGTGATATCTTCTTTTTGAGTAATGAAGATACGTGTTTTTACCCATTATTGGTGCATCTTTTATAATTGAAGGACGATAGTCATGAACTTTATTTGTCACTGCACCACAACATGGACAAACGTGATCACGACGTTCAATTTTAAAGTAAATATGCATTTCTTCTGGATATGATTCAACATTTGTTATAATTAAGTCTTTTATTTCTAGGATATTTGATATAAAATCATTGTTAGGCATAGGCAATCTCCTTTCGGTTATTTTGTGGTGAGTTAATTATAAAGGTTATAGGTTCCTGTGCCTACTTTTTTTACTTAAAACTTAAAAAGGTTCTAAACCTTACCCCCAAGTAAAGTTTAGAGCCTTTATTTTGCTTTTTATAACTGAAAATAGTGAAAAACAATGGAAAATTATCGAATTATGGATAATAATAATTGAGTTAAATGTGAATTTGTAAAAAACGCGCCTAACAGGAGTCGAACCTGCGTTACCGCCTCCGGAGGGCGGCGCTCTATCCACTAAGCTATAGGCGCATAAAAATATAATACAGGAATCTTAAGAAAATATCAAATATTTTTGTTGTATAATAAATAGTGTCGTATTGAATTTGGAGAAATAATTTGATATAGTTTAAGGAGGTTTTGTTTAAAATAATATAGAAATATTTAAATAAAATTATGTATTGGACAATGAGTATTGGAAAACGACAACAGGAAGTCGATAGAAATACAAAGATAATACAAGGAGCATTTAATAATGGGCTTTAAAAGTAATGGAATAAATGATTTTGATATAGAAGCATTAAAAAGAGAACAGGAAGAAAAGAAGAGATTAGCTAAGCTTGAAGAAGAAAGAGCAGCAGCTGAGAAGAAAAGACTTGAAGAAGAAGCTTTAAAACAGCAGGAATTACAGAAGCAGGAAGAACAGGCAATTTCTAATGACACAGAAGTTGTTGAACTTCAGGATACACCTGACGGATTAACAATGATGGGTGAAGATGGCAATGAAATTTCAATAGATAAAGAACAGAATGGTAATCCGGTAGATGTATCAACAGATATAACAGAAGATACAGTATCTGAATCACAGACATCAGATACAGTTATAAATGATACAGAAAGCGAAGATGAAATTAAGTCGGAAGAGGCTACGCTTGAAACGTTAGATAATGCATATTTAGATGAAGTGATGAAACAGCAGCCGGAGGAAGAAGAACCTCAGGATGAAGTAAGTAGATTGTTAAAGCAGATTTATGCTGATGAAGAAGCTGCCAAAAAGGCAAAGAAAGCCAAAGAGGAAAAAGAAGAAAAAGAAAAGAAACAAAAAGGAAAAAAGAAGAAAAAGAAAAAAAGTGCTAAGAATAATAAACAAAAAGCCGGATATAGTCATTCAATATATGGAGAAAATGATGATGATGACTACGATGATGACGATAAAGGTATTAGCCGATTTATTCCTGTAATAGGAATTGTTGTGGTAGTTATAGCGGTAATTGCACTTATAGCAGTTGGAATTAACGCAACAAATTATAAGAAAAATGACGAACCTGAAACAACATCATATGATCAGGCAAGCAATCCATTACAGGAAGATTCATATGAAGATATCTCTGATGTTGTAAAACTTTACTATCAGGCAAAGGCAGCAGGTGATGTTAATGCGTTAGCACAATATGTAGACAATATGGATGGTATTACTGAGGATAGCTTAGCAGAAGAATCATCTTATATAACAGGATATTCAGATATAACATGCTACACAAAGAATGGATTATATGCTAACACATATGTAGTATTTGTAAGATATTCATTACAGATTAAGAATATTGCAACTCCTGCACCTGGAATCTCTATACTATATGTAATCAGAGATGATGAAACGGGAAATATTTATATTCATAATGGAGTTACAGACAAAGAAGTTCTTGATTATATTAGTATGATTTCTCAGGATGATGATGTTGTAGCATTGTATACGGAAGTTAATAATTCATTAAATGATGCATTGAATGCAGATGGAGATTTAAAGAATTTCTACGATGCACTTGCAACTCAGAACAATGCAAATCAGAGTACAAATGATGGAGCAGCTCAGTAGCATTTGAAAATTAGAAACTTTAGAGATATATAAAGAGAGAACAAAATGAATAATATATGCTATATAGTTGGTGCCGGAGATAATACCGGCACCAATTTTACAAAAAAAGAAAATGATTATGTAATAGCAGTGGATGGCGGATATAAGATTGTTAAAAAATTAGGAATTAGTCCTGATTTGACATTAGGAGATTTTGATTCATTAGGTTATGTTCCTGATGAATTAAATATAAAGACTTTTCAAGTAGAAAAAGATTATACAGATACAATGATTGCCGTTATGGAAGCTATTAAGCTAGGATATACAGATATTAGAATTTACGGTGGTACAGGTGGAAGAGCTGACCATACATTTGCAAATATACAGACTTTGCTTTATGGTGCAAAAAAAGGTGCAGATATGCGTATGGTAGATAGCGATAGAGTTTACAACGTAATAAATGATTCTAAAATCATATTAAAAAATAGAATTTGCGTAAATCTGTCCATTTTTGCTTTAGGTGATAAAGCGGAAGGAGTTTCTATTTTAGGAGCAAAGTATGAACTTAAAGATGGAACTTTGACAAATGATTATCCACTTGCAGTAAGCAATACATTTGTGGGAAATGATGTAAGTATTGAAGTGAAAAAAGGTGCACTTTTAATTATTTATGACCGTTAAAATATTGGTGATAAGATAGATGTAGAAAAATGTAAATAGCGTTGGGAATAATCCCGGCGTTTTTCATTATAAAGGAACATGATATGGATAATAAAAAGAAAGAAGTAAAAGACGAACACGAATTAATAAGGTTAAATAAATTTTTAAGTGATGCAGGAGTATGTTCAAGAAGAGAAGGGGACAGACTTATTGAAGCAGGTAAAGTAGTTGTTAATGGTAAAGTCGCATTAATGGGACAAAAAGTGACTATAAATGACGATATTGTTGTAAATGGACAAAGGGTTTCAAGAGAAGACGAAAGAATACTTATAGCACTTAATAAGCCTGTTGGAATAGAATGTACAACAGATTTGAATAATAAAGATAATATTGTTGATTTTGTAAATTATTCAAAGCGAATTTATCCTGTGGGACGTTTGGATAAAAATTCACAGGGATTAATATTAATGACAAATGACGGCTCGTTAGTTAATAGCATTTTAAAAGCGTCTAATGGACATGAAAAAGAATATCACGTGTGGACAGATAAGCAGATAACAGATGAATTCGTTGAAAAGATGAGTAGTGGAGTTGAAATATTAGATACGGTTACAAGACCTTGTAAAGTAGTCAGATTAAAGAAAAATATGTTTTCAATAGTTCTTACACAAGGGCTTAACAGACAGATTAGAAGAATGTGTGAGGCATTAGGTTATAGGGTTGTAAAATTAAAGCGCATCCGTATAATGAACATCGAGTTAGGAAATCTTCCAATTGGAAGTTATAGAGATGTGACAAAAGAAGAATTTGAAACAATGGCAGAAAGTTTTAGAAAATAAAAATTATAAATAATTTTGAAAGGTAAATAAAATGGCGCAGTTAGATAGAATAAAGGAGTTAGTTGAGCTTTTAAACGAAGCTTCAAAGGCATATTATCAGGAGAGCAGAGAAATTATGCCTAATATTGAATATGACAGGTTATACGATGAATTAGTAGAACTTGAAAAGGAAACAGGCATTGTATTGGCAAATAGCCCTACTGTAAATGTAGGTTACGAGGTTATTAGTGAATTACAAAAAGAAACACATGAAAGTCCTATGTTATCTCTTGATAAGACAAAGGATGTAGCAACACTTGCTTCATTTGCAGGAGAAAGAAAAGCACTTTTGTCATGGAAACTAGATGGACTTACTGTAGTTTTAACATACAATAACGGAACTCTTGAAAAGGCAGTTACAAGAGGAAATGGTATTGTAGGAGAAGTAATTACAAATAATGCTAAAACATTTAAAAATATTCCAATTAATATTTCATATAAGGGACAGCTTGTGCTAAGAGGAGAAGCGGTAATTAAGTATTCGGATTTTAAAAAAATAAATGCCACAATAGAGGATGCGGATGCAAAATATAAAAATCCCAGAAATTTATGCTCGGGCTCAGTACGTCAGCTTAACAATGAGATAACTGCAAAAAGAAATGTAAACTTTTTTGCATTTGCCCTGATTAGTGCTCCGGGAGTAGATTTTGGAAATTCTATGGCAAATCAGATGAAATGGCTTGAAGAACAGGGATTTCAGGTTGTAGAACATAAAGAGGTAACTGAAGCAAATATGCAGCAGGCTGTAGAATATTTTGCAGAAAAAATAAAGACATTTGATGTTCCATCAGATGGACTTGTATTAATGTATGATGATTTAGCTTATGGAGCATCTCTTGGCTCGACAGCAAAATTTCCTAGAAATGGAATAGCATTCAAATGGGCAGATGAGCAGGCCGAAACAAAATTAAAATACATTGAATGGAGTGCAAGCAGAACAGGTCTTATAAATCCTGTGGCTGTGTTTGAACCTGTTGAACTTGAAGGGACAACTGTTAGCAGGGCAAGTGTTCATAATGTAAGTATTATGGAAGAACTTGAACTTGGTGTGGGTGATAGTATTTTAGTTTATAAAGCAAATATGATTATCCCGCAGATTGCAGAAAATCTTACAAAAAGTGGAAATGTAGAAATTCCTGACAAATGTCCTGTATGTATGGGCAATACAATAATAAAGAATGAAAACGGAATTAAGACTTTGTATTGTGACAATCCTAAATGCCCTGCAAAACATGTTAAGGCATTTTCTCATTTTGTATCAAGAGATGCAATGAATATAGAAGGACTATCAGAAGAAACTTTGGAAAAATTTATAGATGAAGGTTATATTAAAGAATTTGCTGACATTTTCCACTTAGACAGATTTAAAGAGGAAATAGTAAATAAAAAAGGATTTGGTGAAAAATCATATAATAATATAACAGCAGCAGTTGAAAAATCCAGAAGAGTAACTCTTCCTTCGTTTATCTATAGTCTTGGAATTGCTAATATAGGAATTTCAAATGCAAAGATGATTTGTAAGCAGTTAGATTCTATCGACAAAATCAGAAATGCAACAGTTGAAGAACTTGTGGCTATTGATAGAGTTGGAGAGATTATGGCAAAGAAGTTTGTTGAATATTTTGCAGATGAAGAAAACAATAGAAAGCTTAATAATTTATTATTAGAGGTTGAACTTTATATTGAGCAAAGCAATGATGAACAGGTACTTGAAGGAAAAACGTTTGTTATAACAGGAACTGTAAATGAATTTGCAAATAGAAATGAACTTAAAAAGTTTATTGAAGATAGAGGGGGAAAAGTAACAGGTAGTGTTACAGGAAAGACAAATTATTTGATTAATAATGATATAAATTCAAATTCATCAAAAAATAAAAAGGCAAAGGAACTTGGTGTTGAAATAATAGATGAACAGGGATTTATGAAATTAGTGGCACAGAATTAATTCTAAAGGGATTTTATGATTGGGTAGGATTGTGGGAGTGTATGGCACGGAACAATCCGTAGGCATCAAAGTTGAGGCTTTTGACTTCAATCTCATTTTATAAAAATATAAAGCAACAGAAAATTGGAAAAGTTAAACAAAAAACTTTTTTAATTTCCTGTTGCTTTTTTGATTATAAGTGTTATAATGATTTGGTAATTTGAAAATAAAGTTATAATACATATAACTAAAAGGTAATAACTTAATGTGAGAAGGAGAAAAAAATGAGAAAAAAGGTTATAGCATTAGCTATGATAGCTGCAATGGTAGTATCATTAACAGCTTGTGGAGGAAAGAACAACGATAAGCAGGGAAAGGATAGTACTGAATCTTTAAAAGTTGCATATCAGTCAGGAATTGCATATGCACCAATTTTAGTAATGAAGGATCAGAAACTTATTGAAAAGAATTATGATGGAAATGTTGATATTGATTGGCAGTTGCTTTCGGGTGGAGCAGCAATCAGCGAAGGATTAACTTCTAATACAGTTGATGTAGGAGCAATAGGAACAGGAGTTGCAATTACAGGGGCTAAAGCAGGAGCACCCTATAAGATTTTTGCAGGAATGTCATCACAGCCTTATAGAATATCAACAAATAAAGAAGAAATTAAGACTTTAAAGGATATAACAAAGGAAGACCAGATAGCAATTACAGGAATAAATAGCCAGCCACATATAGTTTTGGCAATGGCAGCTAAGGCTTATCTTGGAGATGCTCATGCATTGGATGCTAACCTTGTAGCACAGCCAAATGCAGACGGATATACATCATTAGTAAGTGGTGCAGTTCAGTGTCACATGATAATGTCACCGTATTGCTTTATGGAACAAAACAAAGAGGGAATTGATCAGATTGAGGTTGATGAAAGTGTATGGCCTGTAGGAGATACAACTATTGTAGGTGTTGCAACAGAAAAATTAAAAGAAGAAAGACCAAAGTTATATGAAGCAGTTTGTAAGGCAATGGATGAAGCAATTGAATTTATAAATGATAATCCTGAAAAAACAGCAGATATTTTAAAAGATTATTACGATGCATCGCAGGAAGAAATTGTATCTTGGTTAACTGATGATGCGTCAGTATTTTCAACAAAGCTTCAGGGCGTTATGAAGTTATCTGACTTTATGGTAGAAGAAGATTTCCTCGATAAAGGACCTGAAAGCATAAGTGAAATAGCATTTGATAATGTGGAAGGAAATTAAATTGTTTAAATAACAAAGTTGAATAAGACTAGCCTGTTTAAATATTTTAGCTTGTTATTAAAAATAGTTGAAAAATCAAAAATAAGTAACACAAAAGAGAAAATTAAACATTTTACAAAATGAAACATAAAGGAGCATGGAAATGAAGAAAAAAATTGTGGCATTGATTATGTCAATGATATTGGCAGTAACATTTACAGCGTGTGGAAGCAGTTCAGACAATACAGAAAGTAAGAAAGATAACGGTAAAGAAAAAATCACAATAGCATATCAGTCAAGTATTGCATACGCACCGATACTGGTAATGATGAATCAAAAACTTATTGAGAAACATTATGACGGAGAAGTGAATATTGACTGGCAGATGCTTGCAAATGGTGCAGCTATTAATGAAGGTTTAACATCAGGCTCAGTTGATATTGGTTGCATGGGAGCAGCTCCTGCGATTACAGGTATTAAAGCAGGAATTCCGGGAAAGATTTTTGCGGGAATTTCATCACAGCCATATGGTATTTTAACAAATCAGGATGATATAAATTCATTAAAAGATATTACAGCTCAGGATCAGATAGCAATTACAGGATTGAACAGTCATCCACATATTTTGTTAGCAATGGCGGCTAAGGCATATCTTGGAGATGCACATGCACTAGACGGAAAACTTACGGTTTTATCAAATGCAGATGGATATACATCATTATTAAGTGGTGCAGTCCAATGTCACATGGTAATTTCTCCATATAATTTTATGGAAGAAGCAGCGGATAATGTTCATAAAATTAAAATAGGTGAAGATGTATGGCCTAATGGAAATACATTTATTGTAGGTGTTGCTTCAAATAAGTTAAAAGAAAATAAACCTGAATTATATCAGGCAGTTTGTGATGCAATGGAAGAAGCAATGGAATACATTAATGAAAATCCACAGGAAACAGCTGAAATATTGTCAGATGGATATGATGCAACAGCAGATGAAATTCTTTCATGGATGAATGATCCGGCTTCAAGTTATACAACACAACTTCAGGGAATTATGGATTTAGCAGACTTTATGGTAGAAGCAGGATTTCTTGAAAATGGTCCAAAAGATATAAGTGAAATTGCATTTGACAATGTAAAAGGAAATTAATATTAATAAAAGAAACTAATAATGAGTAGAAAAATTTAGTAACCATATAAATAAAAATACTGCTAAGTGGTGTGAATACGACTTAGTAGTATTTTTGTGTGAATAAATGGGAAAACCGTATATGGATAAAAGCATAAGAAAGTAGAAAGGAACAGGAAAAACAGTGAAGAAAAATACAAAGAGATTAATTGCACAGTTAGTATTTATAGTTGCAGTTTTTACAGTGTGGGAATTGTATTACTATAACGTGATTGAACCAAGTGGTAAGACACTTTTATTCCCTGAACTTAGAAGTGTGGGTAAAGCATTTATGAATGCGTTTACGGTAAATGGGTTTGGAGCCATGGTTGCACATTCAATGCAGCTTATGTTAAAAGGTCTTTTAATAGGTGTAATATTGGCACTTATTTTTTCAAGTTTAGCAGTTGTAAGTGATACATTTTATGCTATTTACAATATGATTGTATCAATGTTTGACCTGATTCCGGGTATTGCGTTGACACCAATTGCAATTCTTTGGTTAGGAATTGGAGATGCATCAATTATATTTATCGTAATTCATTCAGTTGTATGGCCGATGTCAAGAAGTATTATAGATGGCTTTAATGCAGTTCCTAAATTATATTTGGAAGTAGGAGAAAACATTGGACTTAGTCCTGTAAGATTAGTATTTGGTGTATTTTTGCCGGCAGCTCTTTCGAGGATTTTCTCGGGTATAAAAATGGGATGGGCAAGAGCATGGAGAGGTTTAATAAGTGCAGAAATGCTTTTTGGAAGTGGCGGTTCAAAAGGAATTGGTTACTACATTACAGATAGAAGAACAAATATGGATATTGCCGGAGTATTTGCAACAATTTTAGTTATCATTTTAATTGGTTTAGTTGTTGAATACGGAGTATTTAGAACTATTGAGAATCACACATTTAAGAAATGGGGGATGTCAAGATAATGGATAAGAATATTTTAAAAATCAGAAATTTGGTAAAACAGTACGATAATTCACAAAATGTAATTTTAAAAGGAATTGATTTAGATTTAAATGAAGAGGATTTCTTATGTATATTAGGACCGTCAGGATGCGGAAAATCAACAATGATTAGATGCATAGCGGGATTTGAAGGATACGAAGGAACGATTGAAGTTAGCGGAGAAAAAGTTACAAAACCGGGACCTGACAGAATTATGGTTTTTCAGGATTTTAATCAGTTATTTCCGTGGAAAACAGTTTTAGGAAATATAACATACCCACTTAAAGTAGGTGGAATGAAGGATAAGGAAGAAAGAAAAAAGAGAGCTGAAAAGTATTTAGATAAAGTTAATTTGTTACAGTATAAAGACTATTATCCACACCAGTTAAGTGGTGGTATGAAACAGCGTGTAGCAATTGCAAAAGGACTTGCGTTAGGTTCTAAGATTATATTAATGGATGAACCATTTGCAAGCTTAGATGCCATGACAAGAAATAAAATGCAGTCGGAATTACTTCATATTAAAGAAAAGGAAAAAATGACTGTAATTTTTATCACACATAATATTCAGGAGGCAATTTCTCTTGGAAACAAAATTATGGTTATGTCTAAAAATGGAACAATTAAGGAAAAAATGGATAATCCGATTTCTAAACCTGTAACACCTGCAAGCGAAGGATACGGAGAATTGTGGGAGCATTTGAATAATGCATTAACAGAGGAAAATAAAGAAAAATGATCAGAATCAATATGAGGAGAAAGCAATAATGAATAATGAAGTAGCATCAATTTTAGAAGCAATAAAGATACATGCGAAAGAAACTCCTGATAAATTATGTGCCGGGGATAAGAAAAAATCAGCAACCTACAGCGAATTTTGGGATATGATTCAAAGGGCAGCGACATATTTGAAAAATAGTGGAGTAAGAAAGGATTCCATCGTCGTAATAAGAGGAGTTCAGAAGGTGGAATATCTTGTGGCAGCACTTGGAATACAGTTAGCAGGAGCTGCATATCTTCCTCTTGAAAAAGCAGTAAAAGATGATAGAATTCTTGAAATTATGAAGTTTGTTGAGGCAGATGTTTATGTGGCAGAAAAACCTGTGAATAATGAAAATGTGAAAAATATAAGCTTAAAAGAATTGCTTAAAATTGTGACGGATAAGACAAGCCCAATAGAAACATTTGAAATGCCTAAGTCGAATCAGTTGGCCGAGATTTTATTTACAACAGGTACAACAGGAAAATCAAAAGGAATAGAAGTTACATTTAAGACAGATATTGCTATTGCACAAAATGTTATAGACAGCGTTGAAATGGGCAAAGATGAGGTGGAATTGCTTTCAACTCCGATTAATCATTCTTTAGCAATTAGAAGATTTTATGGAGCAATGTACAATGGAAGTACAGCCATTTTGACAGATGGTTTTGTATTTGTGGAAGATTTCTTTAAGCTGCTTGATAATTATAAAATTACAGCTATTACATTTGTTCCTGCAATATTAGATATGGTTTTAAAATTTGCAAAAGATAGATTTGCAACATATGACAGTCAGTTTAATTATATTCAAATGGGTTCAGCACCATTGTCAGAAGCAGATAAGGAATTATTAACTAAGATGTTTCCTACTGTAAGACTTTACAACACATATGGTGCTACAGAATCAGGGTGTACAGTAATCCTTGAATTTAATAAATATGCTGATAAGAAAAACTGTATCGGAAGAACTACAGTTAATACTACAATTTTCTTTGTGGATGAAAATAGAAACGAGATTGAAGCATCATTTAAAAATCCGGGATACATGGCATTTAAAGGTGACATGAATATGCGTGGATATTACAAAGAACCTGAAATTACAAAAGAGGCATTGGAGAATGGAAATATTTATACAAATGATTTAGGATATGTTGGAGATGATGGACTCGTATATCTTCTTGGCAGAAAAGGAGATGTTATTAACATGGGTGGACTAAAGATTGCTCCTACGGAAATAGAAGAAGTTGTTGTAACGCATGAAAAAATCAAAGATTGCGCATGTATTCCTATTAAAGATGAAATTACAGGTGAAGCACCAAAACTTTTTGTCGTAATGAATGAAGGATGCGAATTTGATCAGAAAGAAATTGCAAAATTTATGCTAAATAAGCTTGAAGCGTTTAAAGTACCAAAGGTTTTTGAAGTTATAGATGAAATACCAAGAACTTTTAATGGAAAAATTATAAGAAAAAAATTAAAAGAATTGAATAAGTAACAAATATGTGATAGATATATATGTATATAAAAAATTGCCATGAGGAGGAAGATGAAATGAGAGATGAAGTTATTGAAATTTTAGCAATGATTAATCCAGCAATTGACGCTGAAGATGAAGACCTAAATATTGCAGAAGATCTTGACTCTATGGATATCATCGCATTAATTGCTGAACTTGAAGATAAGTTTGATATCGAAATCACAATGGAAGAAAAGACAGAAGAAAACTTCCAGAATGTAGATACTTTAGTTGAAATGATTAAGCGTTTACAGTAATTTAAAATAACAAAATAGGAAAAAGGAAAACAAAAAGAGCCAAGCGAATTATTTTTATGAAAAATAAAAATAATTGAACTTGGCTTGTTTAATATAAAGAGGAAAAAAGATGGCAATTATTGATTATAATTTTATGTCTCAATCACTAATGCATCCCACAACAGTCAAACTAGTTATGCCTTGTAATAATAAGCCTGAATATGTAATGATTTTTTTGCATGGAGTGTTAAGTGATGCTAATAATTGTGTTAGTAATATGGATGTGCAGGGAATGGCTGATAGATATAAAGTAGCATTTATAATTCCAAGCTGCGGAAACAGTTTTTACATAGATCATGGAGTAGCATTTGGAAATTATGGAAAATTTGTAGGCACAGAACTTCTTGAGAGAATGAGAAAGCAATTCAGTCTTCCAATGGACAGGGAACACACCATTATTGCAGGATTCTCAATGGGAGGATATGGTGCAATAAGAAACGGTGCAAAATATTGTGATACATTTGGCACCGTAATAGGTTTATCTTCGGCATGCCTATATGAAAAATCAGTCAATGAACTTAATAAAGGAAAATTTGGTTATTACAAATTACAAATGTTTGATAAGGTCTTTAAGGAAAAATCAGTTCCGGGTAATTTTAGTGAAAATTACAAATATGTAATTGAAGAGAAATTAAAGAAAGGCAAAAAATTACCTTTCTTTTACATTTCATGTGGCAGGGAAGAAGAACTTAGACAGATTAACACTGAATTTGTTAATTATTTAAAAGAATTACATGTAAAATGTTATTACAATTTATCTCACGGCGAACATAATTGGCAATTGTGGTCTAGGGAAATAGATAAGGCTCTTATGTATGTTACCGGTGGTGAAGGTGAAAATAGTTTTGTGGGTAAAGGTGTATAAAAATAATGAAAAAAATTGAAATTAGGAAAATGACATATACAGAAAAAAGGTATTGGGACTAAATGAAAATTGCTGTAATGACGATGAATTAAATTTGTGTCTCGTAAAGGAATTATAATTTGTATAATTGTATTGCAGAAATTAGTCATGCAGTAATATTAAATATAATCAATATATCTATACAGAAAAATCAAAATAAAATATTAAATAAAATCAAGGATGTTTTAGAACAAACATAGAGTTAAAGGGCTTTTGACAAAATTATAAAAATAAATTTAGTCTTATGAGTATTCAAATGTTGACATTGAAATAATTTGTGAGTAAAATTTATCTTATGGGTCGAGTAAAGTATATACGAGACTAAATAAAGTGCAATAGCAATCAGAGATAACTTGCCTTTTGCAGGGCACCAATCCTTACTGATAGTATTACACAGATAAATCGGAGGAAAAAAATATGGACAAGAAGAATATTGATTGGTCAAATTTAGGTTTTGGTTATGTTCAGACAGAAAAGAGATTTGTCTCAAATTTTAAAGATGGTAAATGGGATGATGGTCAGTTAACTGATGATGCAACAGTTGTTATCAGTGAATGTGCTGGTGTATTACAGTATGCACAGACATGTTTTGAAGGAATGAAAGCTTACACAACAGAAGATGATCGTGTAGTAATATTCAGACCTGATTTAAATGCAAAGAGAATGGAAGACTCAGCAAAGAGACTTGAAATGCCGGTCTTCCCTCAGGATAGATTTGTAAAAGCAATTGAAGAAACAGTAAAGGCTAATTTAGATTATGTACCACCATATGGTTCAGGTGCTACATTGTATATCAGACCTTATATGTTTGGAAGCTCATCAGTTATTGGTGTAAAACCGGCTGAAGAATATCAGTTCAGAGTATTTACAACACCTGTTGGACCATACTTCAAAGGTGGCGCAAAGCCTATCACAATCAAAGTAAGTGATTTTGACAGAGCAGCACCTCATGGTACAGGTCATATCAAAGCCGGACTTAATTATGCTATGAGTTTACATGCAATCGTTACAGCCCATGCAGAAGGATTTGACGAAAATATGTACTTAGATGCAGCAACAAGAACAAAGGTTGAAGAAACAGGTGGAGCTAACTTTATATTTGTTACAAAAGACAACACAGTAGTTACTCCTAAGTCAAACAGTATTCTTCCTTCAATCACAAGACGTTCATTAATGTATGTTGCAGAACATTATTTAGGGCTTAAAGTTGAAGAAAGAGAAGTATATTTTGATGAAGTAAAAGATTTTGCAGAATGTGGTCTTTGTGGTACAGCAGCAGTAATCTCACCTGTAGGAAAGATTAATGACCATGGTAAGGAAATCTGTTTCCCAAGTGGAATGGAAGAAATGGGACCTATTACTAAGAAATTGTACGATACATTAACAGGAATTCAGATGGGAAGAATTGAAGCTCCTGAAGGATGGTTATACGAAATTAAATAAAAGTATATAATCTAAAAAATAATATACAAGTTAAAAGATGCAGTTGTGGACGAGTGTTTGCAGCTGCATTTTTGATTTTAAATGACCACTTTATTTCTTGATAATTAATTTGATTAATTATATACTTAAGTTGCAACAGCAAAGTATGAATACAATAGTAAGAATTTGAAGTTTTGATAAAAATTAAATTACGAAAGAATAGGAGTGACAGGTTGTAACCTGAGAAGATAGAAAATTATGCAAAATAAAGACAAATGTATTGCTATATTTAAAACATTTATGAAAATTGGAGCGTTTACTTTTGGTGGTGGATATGCGATGTTACCTATGATTGAACGTTCCATGGTTCAACAGAAAAAGTGGATTACAGAAGAAGAAATGACAGATATGGTTGCAATTTCAGAAGCAACTCCGGGACCGATAATGGTGAATCTTGCTACATTTGTAGGAAGTAAAATCGCAGGAGTGCCGGGAGCAATAATGGCTACATTAGGAGTGATTGTTCCATCATTTTGTGCAATAACAATTATAGCTATGTGTATGAGACAAATAAGTGATATGATGCTTGTAAAATACGCTTTTGTTGGAATAAGAGCTGCGGTTTTAGTATTAGTTGTAAAAGCGATAGGAGTTGTTTATCGTGGATGCAATAAAAGTGTATTTGCTTATATAATAATGGGACTGGCATTGTTGTTGGTTGCATTTTTTAATGCTAATGCAATAATGGTACTTATAATAGCAGCAATATTAGGAATAGTGTATTCAAAACCATGGAAAGGGGAAGATAAATGATATATTTAAATTTATTTATTAACTTTTTCAAAATTGGTCTTTTTACCTTTGGTGGCGGATATGCAATGATTCCCATGATACAGGAACTTGTACTTAGCAACAAATGGATGGACACAAAGCAAATGGTAGATTTTATTGCAATCAGCGAAACTACACCAGGACCGCTTGCAATTAATATGTCAACTTATGTTGGATATGAGGTCGCAGGAATACCAGGAGCAATCTGCAGTACATTTGCAGTAGCATTACCATCATTCATAGTTATTATTCTTGTCGCAGGAGCTTATAAAAAATTTAAAGATAATAAAGTCGTTGTTGCAGTGATGAACGGAATAAAACCGGCAGTCGTAGGACTTGTCGGAGCAGCGGTTTTATCTGTTGCAGGAAATGTATTTACCGTTGGAAACTCAGTTTCAAAAATATTAACATCGGATAATCTTATATCATTAATAATAGTTATTACGTCAGCAGTTATGGCGATAAAAAAGAAAAATCCGGTAATCATTATATGTATTGGAGCCTTGTTGGGCATTATATTAAAATTTGCAGAAAGCATAATAATGTAGAACTGCAAATTAATTGTTTAAATCTTAAAATAAAAAATTAGGAGGGTTTTATGGAAAATTTATACGACAAAGCAAGCGAAATTTTAAATCAGGTAAAACAGGCGGTTGTTGGCAAAGATGATGCAATAGATAATATATTTGCGGCAATTTTAGCCGGTGGACATATTTTGATAGAAGATATGCCTGGAGTAGGAAAAACAACAATAGCTTTATCATTTGCAAAAGCAATGGGAATATCAAAGAAAAGAATACAGTTTACTACGGATATTATGCCGTCAGATTTGGTAGGTTTTTCAATTTATGATAACGAAACAAAATTATTTAAATATCAGTCAGGAGCTTTGATGTGTAATTTATTTTTGGCGGATGAAATAAATAGAACATCACCGAAAACACAGGCAGCGTTATTAGAGGTAATGGAAGAAAAACAGATAACAGTAGATGGTGTTACAAGAAGTCCGGGGAAACCATTTGTTGTAATTGCAACAGAAAATCCGGAAGGCTCAGCGGGTACACAACCGTTGCCGGATTCCCAATTAGACAGATTTATGATTTGCATTCACATGGGGTATCCGTCAGTTGATGAGGAAGTAGAAATTTTAAAAAGAAGACAAAAAGGAAATCCAATAGAAAATGTAAGACAGGTTTGTACTGTAGAAGATATTATTGCAATGCAAAATGAAATAAATGATATTTATATACATGATTTAGTATTTGATTATATTGCAAGGCTTGCAAAAGCAACGAGAGAAGATGAATTACTTAAAGCAGGCTTAAGTCCAAGAGGAACAGTTGCACTTGCAGGTATGAGCAGGGCATTAGCATGGATGGACAAAAGAAATTATGTTATTCCTCAGGATGTAAGCAATGCATTTGAGCCGGTTGCATTACATCGAATTACATTAAGCACAAAAGCAAAAGTAGGAAATGTAAAAAAAGAAAGCATTACAAAGAAAATAGTGGCACAGGTTAAAGCACCAATTGTTAGAAATAAGTAGAGAGGACGCTATGATAAAAAGATTAATAGAGTATATTATTTTGATTCTACTTACGATAATATTATTTTTCTTATACGATGATGAGATAGTAGGAATGATGCTTGTTATGGAGATAGTGTATTTACCGGTTTCTGTTATTTATATAAATTTGTGCAAATTATTTGTAAATGTACAAATGAAAAATTTGCAGCCTGTTGTAGAAAAAAATGAAAAATGTTCAATATTATTTGAAACAAGCAGTAAAGCATTTATTCCTTCGGTAAATATTGTGCTAAACATAGCTGTCAAAAACAGATTTACGGGAAAAAGTAAAAAGATAAAATTACGTGGGAAAACAAATGGAAAAAATAAGAATGAAATATATTATGACGTTGAGTTTAACCAGTTCGGAAGCGTAATTATCTCATTTGACAGTTATGAAGTACTAGATTGGTTTGGCATTTTTTCTTTAAAGAAAAAAGTCGAAGAGAAAGAAAATATATTAATATATCCGGAATTAAAACTTGTAAATGTAGAGGTAAAACAAAGTACAAGAAAATTTATAACTGAGGCGGACTATTATTCTACATATGAATCAGGAGATGACCCGTTAGAAACTTATCAGATAAGAGAATATAGAGAACAGGACTCAATACATGATATACATTGGAAACTATCAGCAAAAAATGACAAGCTTCTTGTTAAAGAAAGGGGAAAACCTGAAGGGTGTGCAGTGTTGATATGGGTTGATTTCTGTGGCAATAGCAAAGATAAAAAAAGCATAATTGAATCAATAGAAATTGCAACCGATATTTCATTTTCACTGCTTCAGGAAAAATGCAACAATGTGGTTTCATGGTATGACGGACAAAGATTGAAAACAGTTAATTTTAAGATAACATCATTGGAAAATTTATACCAAATGCTAAACGAAATATTGATTACAGATGTACACAAACTGCAGGAAGAAAATAGTTATGCATTAAATGATAAATTAGAAAAAGAAAACTATAGCACTGTCATAGAAATGAAATCTAATGGAATTATAAAAATTAATGATAGTGAACTTAGAATAACGAAAAACAAGAATAAAATACAATGGAAAAAATTATATTTTGAAGTATAAAAAACAAATTTATATTAATAAAATTGTCTGAATTATGTTTTAAAATAAAATAGTAAAATAGTTTATTACTAATTTTAAAATTAGCAAATTTCGTTGAAAGGCTTATATAAAATTATGGAGAAAAATGCATTGAAGGGTTGGAATAAAAAAAGCATACTAGATGTTGGTGTTAAAATCTGTATTTTAGTTTTTTTAATTGTGACTTTATTTAATACAATTTTTTACGAATTTAAAATAAATGCAAATATAAAAAGATTGATATTAACTGTATCAATAACATTAATTATTGCGTATATATTTGTATATTGTTTTAAATATATTTACAAATGGATACTTATAATTGGGGGAATGAGTTGTGTAACTTTAGTTACATGGACTTTCGAAAATCCTGAAGTTGCATGTGCTCATCTTATAAGAGGTATTTCGCCTATTTCTGAAGCCTATTATTCTATTTATAAAAAATATAATAATATTTTAAATTCAAATTATATCCTTGAGTATTCAAATTTAAATAAAATAGGAATTAATAAATATTTGTCATTAAAAGAAATAACTAATGTAAATGATAACTGGGAATTTTGGGTTATTGTAACATTAGTGATTTTTGTGATTTCGATTACATTTGTCTTAATTACAAAAAAGGAAAAAGGATTTTTCGTGGTTACTTTATTTATGGTAATTCCTATTGCATTAACATGTACTGTTGGAGCATTCCCATCAACTGAAAACTGCTTATTTATAATTGGCGGAGTAATGGTATATAGATTATATTTTGTTTTGAAAAAACATGGAAATGCAATTGGGAGCATAGTTGCCGGAGGGATAGTTTTAACTGTTCTTATGTGTTTGGCTTTTGGAATGAGACCATATATTAAGGAAAATAAAAAAATAAATGAACTTAAATATATTGAGGTAAAATCCAGTATTCAAAATTTTCAACTTAAAGAATTACCTACACAGATATTATCGTTTTTTGGAGGACCGTTTAGAAATGATAAAATAGTTTTAAATGGTAATTTGAATAATAGTAGTGAACGTACAATTACAGGAACAAAAATGATTAAAGTAACATTAACTCAAATGCCTGATGGAACGTTTTATATTAAAAATTTTGTGGGTGAAACTTATAAAAACAATAAATGGAGTGAGTTTAGTTTATCTGATTTAGAAAAAGATTCTAGTGGCTATAGATTGATGAAAGAAGCTGAGAACCGAAAAAGAATATATGGGGAAACTTACAATAGAATAAATCATTCAAGAGTGCCGGCAGCATTACAAATTGCAACATTAGATGTTTTTGCAGAATGTAAGAATATTGCATTTGTACCATATTATGCAAAAGTCACAGATGATGATACGGTGAATGGACATGGAAATCTAAATTTTATAAGTGGAGAGAATTCAAAAACATATCAGAAATATAATTATTTTCCAATGGAAGATGCTATGGCATTAGATGAGATGGATTATGGTAGTGATTTTGAAGACTGGAAAATTTATGAAAACAAAGTGGCGAAAATTGTAGATGAGCAGATTCCGGACAAATTGAGTAAAATAAGAGAATATAAAAGTAAGATATATTCTGACAATATAGATGATGTATCAAGTAATATTGATAAATTATTTTCAAATGGATTTAAATATACTTTAATGCCGGGAAAGACTCCGTCAGGGCAGGATGTATCAGAGTATTTTTTGACAGAGAGCAGAAAAGGATTTTGTGTTCATTTTGCTACAACTGCAACATTAATGTATAGAATGTGTGGAATCCCAGCAAGATATGTGGAAGGATTCGCAATCCCATCGAGTGCATTTGAAAGAGATAAAAATGGACATTATACGGCAGTTGTAACAGATAAGATGGCGCATGCATGGACAGAAGTGTTGAATTCATATATCGGGTGGGTTGTTAAAGATTATACAATAGCTGACACATCCTTAACTGAAGCTGAATCTGTTAATAGCCCGGAAGAAAAAGAGACTGAAAATTTAACTAATAAAATTGTAGAAGCAACAACTTCACAGACACAGGCTAATGAGACACAAAGCAATGAAAATAAAAATACTGATTTAGAAAATTCAAATGAGAGTGACACTAAAAATAGTGATAATACAAACATAAACGAAAATAGAAAAGTGATGGTTGGCATTATGTTGCTAGTTATAATTGCAGTCGTGATTTTATTTGTCGAATTTAATGCATTAAAGAAGAAAAAATTACGAAAATGCAGAAATATGTCTGCTGTTGAAGCGTATACTTATCTTTATTGCGTTGGAAGAAGAATGTGCGCAGGCAAAAATAATTTAAAAAGAAAAACATTAAGTGGTGCAAATCCAATAAATGTGAAGGCTAGAAGTTTAAATAAAGGAAACAGAGAAGAATCAAATATAAACAAGAAGAATAATTTGAATAAACAGACAATTGAATATGATGAATTTGAATATATAATGAATGAGTTGGATATTGTGAATAAAGAAGAGTGGAACTGGTTATACAAAAAGGCTTTGGAAGAAAAATTTTCTGATAAAAAGATAGAAAGTGAAGATGAGAAAAAAGCATATTTTATTTATATTAATTTTAGAAATAAATTAATTAAGAAAATGAAAAAAGATAATAGATATGGTAAACTAATTTGGCTTAGAATTAAAGGAATGTAAATTTTATAAACTATAGAAATGTTTTTCCTTTAATTATTTAAAAATTCGATATTTTTCACCTAATTTTTTATATTTCACTAGACAAAGAAAATATAATTTGTTAAAATTATAACAATCTCAGTGGACATAGGGATAACTGCGTGAATTAATGGTATTCACACAAATTTTACATATATTTTAAATGCGGTTTATTGCAAGATATATTGGCCTATGTTATCATTGAACAAGAGTGTGTCGTAAGGGATTACTTAGAATATATATTACAAAAGCGACGCGTAATTAAATTATTTTATATGGAGGATATTTATCATGTCAAAGAAAGTAGTTATTGCAGGCGCATGCCGTACAGCTATTGGTAAAATGGGTGGAGCTTTAAGCACAACTCCAGCACCTGTTTTAGGTTCTATCGTTATTAAGGAAGCTCTTAACAGAGCAGGCGTTCCAGCTGATCAGGTTGATCACGTATATATGGGATGTGTTATCCAGGCAGGCCTTGGACAGAACGTTGCACGTCAGGCAGCACTTAAGGCAGGACTTCCAATTGAAACACCAGCTGTAACAGTTAACGTTGTTTGTGGTTCAGGTCTTAACTGTGTAAATATGGCAGCACAGATGATTCAGGCAGGAGATGCTGATATCGTAGTTGCAGGTGGCATGGAAAACATGTCAATGGCACCATATGCTTTACCACAGGCTAGATTTGGTTACAGAATGAACAACGGAACAGTTGTTGATACAATGGTTAATGATGCTTTAACAGATGCATTTAACAATTACCATATGATGATTACAGCTGAAAACGTAGCTGATCAGTGGGGACTTACAAGAGAAGAATTAGATGAATTCTCAGCTAACTCACAGCAGAAATGTGAAAAGGCTATGGCTGAAGGAAAATTCAAAGATGAAATCGTTCCTGTTGAAGTTAAAACAAGAAAACAGACAATCATCGTTGATACAGATGAAGGACCAAGAGCTGGAACAACAGTTGAAACTCTTAGCAAGTTAAGATGCTGCTCAGGTAAGCCTGATGGAGTAGTTACAGCAGGTAATGCATCAGGAATTAATGATGGTGCAGCAGCAGTTGTAGTTATGAGCGAAGAAAAAGCTAAAGAATTAGGTGTTACACCAATGGCTACATTCGTAACAGGAGCACTTGGTGGTGTTGATCCATCAATCATGGGTGTTGGACCTGTTGCTTCTACAAAGAAAGCATTAGCAAAAGTTAATATGACAATCGATGATATGGACTTAATCGAAGCTAACGAAGCTTTCGCAGCACAGTCTGTAGCAGTTGCAAGAGACTTAAAATTCGACATGAGCAAAGTAAACGTAAACGGTGGTGCAATCGCACTTGGACATCCTGTTGGAGCTTCAGGTTGCCGTATCCTTGTTACATTACTTCACGAGATGCAGAAGAGAGACGCTAAGAAGGGTCTTGCTACATTATGTATCGGTGGTGGTATGGGATGTACTACAATCGTTGAACGTGACTAATAAAAAATAAATGAAATGCAGATGATGGATTGTTAATTGAAGTTAATAACTTTTTAATCTGTTAGAGAATAAGTTAATAATTTTTACATATGCATTTCGTCTTAAGCAATCAGGTGAGCTCTTTCACATATTGAAATAACGGTGATGGGGCTTACCTGTTTGAAGTGTAAATTGTTTTTTTGAGATGGCTCAATATAACAAATATTTTACTTTTATAGCCCAAAGCGTAGAATGCTATTTGCTTTGACTTTTATATTAAGGAGAATAAATATGGAATTTATCACATATGAACAGGAAGGATTTGTAGGTGTTCTTACAATCAACCGTCCAAAGGCACTTAATGCTTTAAATAGCCAGGTACTTACTGAATTAGAAGAAACAATTGATGCAATTGATATTAATACAACAAGAGCATTAATTATCACAGGTGCAGGCGAAAAATCATTCGTTGCAGGTGCAGATATAGGAGAAATGTCAACACTTACAAAAGCAGAAGGTGAAGCTTTTGGTAAAAAGGGAAATGATGTATTTAGAAAGATTGAAACATTAGAAATCCCTGTAATCGCTGCTGTTAATGGATTTGCATTAGGTGGTGGATGCGAAATTTCTATGAGCTGTGATATTAGAATCTGTTCTGAAAATGCAATTTTTGGACAGCCTGAAGTAGGTCTTGGAATTACACCTGGATTTGGTGGAACACAGAGACTTGCAAGAATTGTTGGACCGGGAATGGCTAAACAGATGATTTATACAGCAAGAAACATTAAGGCTGCTGAAGCTTTAAGAATTGGTCTTGTTAATGCAGTATATCCAGTAGAAGAATTAATGGATGCAGCTAAGAAGATGGCTAATGGAATCGCTATGAACGCTCCAATTGCTGTCAGAGCTTGCAAGAAGGCAATTAACGAAGGACTTGAAGTAGGTATGGATGATGCAATCGTAATCGAAGAAAAATTATTCGGTAGCTGCTTCGAAACAGAAGACCAGAAGGCAGGAATGGGTAACTTCCTTGAAAAAGATAAAGAAAAGAAATTAAAGGTAGTACCATTTGCAAATAAATAAGCGGAATGCTGAATTTATATTCAGATAATATTTATATTTTCATTTAGGAGGAAAAACAATGATAGTAGGAGTTATTGGTGCAGGAACAATGGGTGCAGGAATTGCACAGGCATTTGCAATGACAGACGGATATGAAGTACGTCTTTGTGACATCAAGCAGGAATTTGCTGATGGAGGAAAGGCAAGAATTGAAAAGAACATCAACTTCCTTGTTGGTAAAGAAAAAATCACAGCAGAAAAAGGTGCTGAAATTTTAGGAAAAATCCAGACAGGATTAAAAGACATCTGTACAGAATGCGATTTAGTAATCGAAGTTGCTCCAGAAGTAATGTCAATTAAGAAAGAAACATTTAAGGAATTACAGAGCATCGTAAAACCTGAATGTATTTTTGCTACAAATACATCATCATTATCAATCACAGAAATCGGTGCTGGACTTGACAGACCTATGATTGGTATGCATTTCTTCAACCCAGCTGACAGAATGAAGTTAGTTGAAGTTATTGCTGGTGGAAACACACCTAAGGAATTAGTTGAACAGATTAAGACAATCGCTACAGAAATCGGAAAGACTCCAGTAGAAGTTGCTGAAGCTCCAGGATTTGTTGTTAACAGAATCTTAATCCCAATGATTAACGAAGCAATCGGAATCTATGCTGACGGAATCGCTTCAGTAGAAGATATCGATACAGCCATGAAGCTTGGTGCTTCTCATCCAATGGGACCATTAGCATTAGGTGATTTAGTAGGTCTTGATATTGTACTTGCTATTATGGAAGTACTTCAGGCTGAAACAGGTGATCCAAAGTATCGTCCACATACACTTCTTAGAAAGATGGTACGTGCAGGAAAGCTTGGAAGAAAGACTGGCGTTGGTTTCTACGATTACAGCAAATAATACAATATACATGAGAGTTAGGGAGTGCCACTAGTCGATGATTAGTGGTATCCCCTTATATATTTATTTAATTTACATGGAGGAATTTAATAATGGATTTTACATTAAGTAAGAAACATGAAATGGCTCAGAGCCTTTTCAAAGAATTTGCCGAAAATGAAGTAAAACCTCTTGCACAGGAAACAGATGAAAATGAACAGTTCCCTGTAGAGACAGTTGAAAAAATGGCAAAAAATGGTTTCCTTGGTATCCCAGTTCCTAAGGAATATGGTGGACAGGGATGTGATCCTTTAACATACGCTATGTGCGTTGAAGAATTATCAAAGGTTTGTGGTACAACAGGTGTTATCGTTTCAGCACATACATCACTTTGTATCGATCCTATTATGACATTTGGTACTGAAGAACAGAAGCAGAAATACGTAGTTCCACTTGCAAAAGGTGAAAAATTAGGTGCTTTCGGTTTAACAGAACCAGGTGCTGGTACAGACGCACAGGGACAGCAGACAAAGGCTGTTTTCGATAAAGAAACAAATGAATGGGTATTAAATGGTTCAAAATGTTTTATTACAAATGGTAAATATGCAGATATTTATATCATCATTGCAGTTACAGGTAAAGTTGAAAAACGTGGTAGAATGATGAAAGAAATTTCAGCATTCATCGTTGAAAAAGGAACACCTGGATTTTCATTTGGTACAAAAGAAAAGAAGATGGGTATCCGTGGTTCAGCAACATACGAATTAATCTTTGAAGATTGCCGTATTCCAGCAGAAAACTTACTTGGTAAGCAGGGTAAAGGTTTCGGTATCGCTATGCATACACTTGATGGTGGACGTATTGGTATCGCAGCTCAGGCTCTTGGTCTTGCAGAAGGTGCTTTAGAAACAACTATTGCATACGTAAAAGAAAGAAAACAGTTCGGTAGAACAATCGGACAGTTCCAGAATACACAGTTCCAGTTAGCAGACATGGCTACTAAGGTAGAAGCTGCTAAGATGCTTGTATACAAGGCAGCTAAGGCTAAAGAAACACAGAAGACATATTCTGTAGAAGCAGCTCAGGCTAAATTATACGCAGCAGAAGTTGCAATGGAAGTTACAACAAAGGCTGTTCAGTTACACGGTGGTTATGGTTATATCAGAGAATATGACGTTGAGCGTATGATGCGTGATGCTAAGATCACAGAAATCTACGAAGGAACTTCAGAAGTTCAGCGTATGGTAATTTCTGCAAACTTATTAAAATAATTTAGGAGGTACTTATCGTGAAAATTGTCGTTTGTGTAAAACAGGTACCTGATACAAAGGGTGGAGTTAAATTCAATCCAGATGGTACATTAGATAGAGGTGCAATGCTTACAATTATGAACCCTGATGATAAAGCAGGTCTTGAAGCAGCACTTAGATTAAAAGATCAGTATGGCGCAGAAGTAACAGTAGTTACTATGGGTCTTCCAAAGGCTGAAGAAGTTCTTCGTGAAGCTATGGCTATGGGAGCTGATAAGGGAATCTTAGTAACTGATAGAGTTTTAGGTGGAGCTGACACATGGGCTACATCAACAACAATCGCAGGTGCTATCAGAAACCTTGATTATGATATTATTATTACAGGACGTCAGGCTATCGATGGTGATACAGCTCAGGTTGGACCACAGATTGCTGAACATCTTAACATTCCTGTTATCTCATATGCACAGGATATTAAGGTTGATGGAGATAGCGTAATTGTAGAACGTCAGTATGAAGACAGACATCACGTAATTAAAGCTCAGATGCCTGTATTAATTACAGCACTTTCAGAATTAAATGATCCTCGTTATATGACTCCAGGTGGAATTTTTGATGCTTATGATGCAGAAATTACAACATGGGGAAGAGCAAATCTTGTTGATGTAGAAGATGGAGACCTTGGATTAAAGGGTTCACCTACAAAGATTGCTAAAGCATCTGATAAAGTTCGTAAAGGCGCTGGAGAAAAAGTTACTCCAGATAGCCCGGCTGAAGCAGTTGATTACATCATGGATAAGCTTTTAACAAAGCACGTTATTTAATTAGAGAGGAGATTTAATCATGCAGAATATAAATTTAGAAGATTATAAAGGCGTATATGTCTTCGCTCAGCAGGTAGATAACGAATTAAGCTCAATCGCGTTCGAACTCCTCGGAGAAGCAGGAAGACTCGCAAAACCATTAAATACAGAAGTTACAGCAGTACTTCTTGGATCAAACGTTGGAAATCTTGTAGATCAGTTAGCTGAATATGGCGCTGACAAGGTTATCGTAGTAGATGATCCTGAACTTGAAACATATAGAACAGAACCATATGCACATGCTTTAGCAGAAGTTATCAACAAATATAAACCTGAAATTATGTTAGTTGGTGCAACAGCAATTGGTAGAGATTTAGGTCCTACAGTTTCAGCTAGAGTTGCAACAGGTTTAACAGCTGACTGTACATTACTTGAAATTGGTGACTTCCCATTAGTTGCTATTCCAGGTAAGGAACAGAAACACAATCAGTTATTAATGACTCGTCCGGCATTTGGTGGAAACACAATTGCTACAATCGCTTGTCCTGATAACCGTCCTCAGATGGCTACAGTACGTGCAGGTGTTATGCAGAAGGCTGAACCAAAGCCAGGTGCTAAGGCAGAAGTTATTGAATTCAATCCAGGATTTACACCAAACAACAAATATGTTGAAATCATGGATGTAGTTAAAGAAGTTGCTGAAACAGTTAACATCATGGACGCTAAGATTTTAGTATCTGGTGGACGTGGAGTTGGAAGCAAAGAAAACTTCAAGATTCTTGAAGATTTAGCAGAAGCTCTTGACGGAACAGTTGCATGTTCTAGAGCAGTTACAGATAACGGTTGGTTACCAGTTGACAGACAGGTTGGACAGACAGGTAAGACAGTTCGTCCACAGGTTTACTTCGCAATTGGTATTTCTGGAGCAATCCAGCACGTTGCAGGTATGGAAGAATCAGATCTTATTATTGCTATCAATAAAGATGAAGATGCTCCTATCTTTGATGTAGCTGATTATGGTATCGTTGGTGATTTAAACAAAATCGTACCACAGCTTACAGAAGCTATTAAGGCTGCAAAGGCTAATGCATAATTAAATATAATATACGTTAAGTTATATTAACATATTTAGGAATCTCCGCATCTTTGGATGCGGGGATTTTTGACTTCTCGACATCATGTATAATAAATCCTCAATTATTCATATAAAATTAATATAGAAAAAAGAGTGAAACTTTGTTATAATTTTGTGGTTACAATAGTAATAAAAATAAAGAAAGGAAGTATAAGATGACAAACAAGTTATCTATACAAAGGAGAAAATGTTAGAAAAAATATTCAAACTTAAAAAAAACAATACTTCTGTAAAAACTGAAGTTATTGCGGGTATTACAACATTTATGACAATGGCATATATTCTTGCTGTAAACCCTAACATCTTAAGTGCCTCAGGAATGGACAAAGAGGCTATTTTGATTGCTACATGTATAGCATCATTTGTTGGAACAATGTGTATGGCATTTATGGCAAATCTTCCATTTGCCTTATCAGCAGGTCTTGGATTAAATGCATACTTTGCTTACACAGTATGTGGAGAAATGGGATATTCATGGCAGATTGCTTTATTTGCGGTATTTGTAGAAGGTATTATATTTATAATTCTTTCATTAACAAATGTACGTGAAGCAATTTTTGATGCTATTCCTCTTAATCTTAAAAAGGCAGTATCAGTAGGTATTGGTTTATTTATTGCATTTATCGGATTACAGAATGCAGGATTAGTAAATGATTCAGAATCTACACTTGTTACAATTACAGATTTTACAAGTAACTTCCATACAGCAGGAATTTGTGCATTATTAGCAGTAATCGGTGTATTTATTACAGCTATTCTTTACATTAAGAGAGTAAAAGGTTCAATCTTAATAGGTATCGTTTCAACATGGGTTTTAGGAATTATTTGTGAACTTACAAAGATTTATGTTCCTGATAACGAAAGCTTTTTCTCAGTAATTCCAACACATTTTGTAAGCTTTGATTTTTCAGCTTTAGGAGAAACTTTTGGACAGTGCTTTAAACTTGATTTTAAAGCAGTAGGAATTGTTAACTTTATTATTGTAGTATTTGCATTCCTCTTTGTTGATTTATTTGATACATTAGGAACAATTATTGGTGTTAGTACAAAGGCTGGAATGCTTGATGAAAATGGAAAGCTTCCTAACATTAAACCAGCTCTTATGTCAGACGCTATTGCTACATCAGCAGGTGCTATTTTAGGTACATCAACAACAACAACATTCGTAGAATCTTCAGCAGGTGTTGCAGAAGGTGGTCGTACAGGTTTGACAGCAGCAGTAACAGGTTTATTATTCCTTGTTTCAGTTGTTCTTTCACCATTATTTATTACTATTCCATCATTTGCTACAGCACCGGCATTAATTATGGTAGGATTCCTTATGTTTGGAGCAGTAACAGATATTAAATTTACAGATGATAATTTGACAGATGCAATCCCTGCATATCTTTGCATTATTGCAATGCCATTGTTCTATAGTATCTCAGAAGGTATCTCAATCGGAATTATTTCATATGTATTATTAAATGCTATTTGCGGTAAAGCAAAAGAAGTAAAACCATTGATGTACATTCTTGCAGTATTATTCGTATTAAAATATATATTCTTATAAGAAGAAAAAATAGAATTTAAGAAAAAAACAGAAAAACAAAAGGCCTTTGTCATTATTAGATGTCATCAATATGTTAGAAAAGAACTAATTATTGATAGTCATTGTGACAGAGGTCTTTTTGATGAAAAACAAATTTTTGGATAGTTGAATTAAAATAATGTATGAGATATTTATAAAATTCAAAAAATCTTAAAGAAATATTTATGTTTTTAATGTCGAAAATTGTTATTATACTATTTAGATAAGCAGAAAGAAGGTACGATATGTCAAGAAGAGCAGAAAACTTAAGAAGAAAAAGACAAAGAAAAATAATGTTAATTAGAAAATATATAAGATTTACATTTTGCTGTGTACTTATAGTAGTTTTGGCATTTGCAATTAATTATCTAAAGAAAAATATGAATAACATATCTGAAAGCGGAAATAGTGGCGGAAATGATGTAAAAAAAATAAAAGAATCAAAAGAGGAATCAGCAAAAGATGTAATAAAAAACTATGCAGAAAAACATGGTTACACTTTAGAGGATTATCCGGAAAATATACAAAAATTATTTGAAAGAAATAAAGAAACAAAAGATTTTGTCTTGAAATATCCTGAAAAAAAGGGAAAAGCATACGATATTGATTTTTCAAAATATAAGAAAACTACAGAGGTTCCGCTATTTATGCAATGGGATCAGAGATGGGGTTATTATACATACGCAGGTGATTGTATGGGAATTACAGGCTGTGGACCGACATGCCTTTCGATGGTGGCTGTTTATGTGACAGGAAATATAAAATATACTCCGAAAATGATTGCGGATTTTGCAATGAAAAATGGATATGCAGATGAAGAAAATGGTTCAGCATGGTCACTTATTTCAGAAGGTGGCAAGCAGCTTGGCATGCAAGTTATAGAAATACCGTTAGATGAACAAAGAGTAAAAGATAATTTGGAAGTAGGTAATCCAATTATATGTGTAGTAGGACCAGGAGATTTTACGACACAGGGACATTTTATAGTATTAACTAAATATAAAGATGGAAAAGTAAGAGTTAATGATCCTAACAGTAAAGCAAATTCAAATAAGCAATGGGTGTTTGAAGATATAAAAGATCAGATAAAAAATCTATGGGTTTTAAGATAAATTAAAGGATTAAAAATAAAAAATGAAAGAAAATTTGAATTTTAAAGCAGGAGATATAAATAGATTAGAGGATATTTTTAAATTGTATGTTGATGCAAGAAGGACTAAAGGATGTACATGGACAGAAGAATATCCAACAAAAGAAATAATAAAAAATGATATTTTAAGAGGGGATAGTTTTGTTATAGTTAATGAAAAAAACAATGAGATAATAGCAGCAATTTCAATAGATGATGATAAGTTAGTAGAAGAACAGAAATGCTGGTCAAAAGAACTAAAACCGGCAGGGGAACTGGCAAGACTGGTAATAGCTGAAGAATATAGAGGTAATGGACTTGCAGGAAATTTGATACAAGGAGCCATGGAAAACTTACAAAAAAGAAAATATAAGGGAGTACATTATCTGGTAAGCCCAAATAACGCTAACGCACTGAGAGCATATAAAAAAATGGAATTTAATGATTGTGGAAGAATATTTTTGTATGACCATGAATGGATATGCTATGAAAGGGGAATATAAAAAGGTATAAATATAATAAAAAGTGTAGAAAAGGTGCAATAAAAAAGAATAACATTAAAAAATGATTCAAAAAACAATAAAAAAGTATAAAAAGCATAATAAAAAAGTTACCAGATTAGTAATTGAGTTTTGTTGAATAAAACTGTATATGTAGTATAATATTCATATGGAATAACGGAAAATTAATATTCAATTTAGAAAAATTATAATAATGACTATAGATTGATTATAAATGCGAGATAATAATGACTGGAGGACATATGAAGAAAACGGTTTTAGTTGTTGAAGACCAGGAAATGAACAGAGAAATTCTTAAAGCCTTATTAGAAGACAGATATACTGTTATTGGGGCTGAGAATGGTCTTGAGGCATTAGAAATTTTAAAAACAGACAGTGAACGTATTTCTGCAATTTTATTAGACATTGTAATGCCGGTTATGGACGGATATGGATTTCTTGAAGAATTTAAGAAAGAACCGGAATATAATAAAATACCTGTAATTGTAACAACAGATAAAGATGCGGATGAAACGGAAGAGAAGGCCTTGGCTTTAGGCGCTAATGATTTTGTAAATAAGCCATATAATATCAAAGTATTGCTTAGAAGAATCGATAATCTTATCGATATGAAAGAATCTATTTACAGACTTAGAGATGCTGAAAGAGATTCTTTGACAGGAGCTTATAACAGAAAGGCTTTTTATAGAAAGGCAAAAGAAATAATAAAAAGTAATCCGGAAGAAAAATATCAAATTATTGCGTCAGATATAGAAAAATTTAAATATTTTAATGATGCATTTGGATGGAAAGAGGGAGACAGCCTTTTAAAATTTTATACTGAGATGCTAAATGGAATATTTGAAAATAAGGATGTGTTGTTTGCCCGTGCCCATTCAGATATTTTTTACTTTTTATCTAAGGAATCCGATAATATAATTAATACTTTAATATATGCTACGAAGATGGTATATCATAGATTTTATGAAGCAAAAATAAGTTTTAAATTTGGTGTATACAATATTGAAGATAAGAGCATCATTATAAATTCTATGTGCGATAATGCTATTGCAGCATGTAATCAGGCTAAACTCACATATGATCATGATGTGTACATATATGACGATGCATTAATGAGTAAAAATCAGCAGAATATTCAGATTACAAAAACTATGAAACAATCTCTTATGAATGAGGATTTCAAGGTGTATTATCAGCCTAAATATGATATTCAGACTAATAAGATGATTGGAGCAGAGGCACTTATAAGATGGCAACATCCGGAATTAGGATTTATTTCGCCGGGTGAATTTATTCCGATATTTGAAGAAAATGGATTTATTACTGAACTCGATATATATATATGGGAGCATGTATGTGGATTCATTGAGAAAATGAAGAATGAACACAATAAGATTCTTCCGGTATCTGTCAATGTATCAAGAAAAGATATTTACAAAGAAGGACTTCCGGAGATTCTTAAAAGTATGGTTGAAAGACATAATCTATCACCTACATACTTACACTTAGAAATTACAGAATCAGCATATATGGAAAATACTGAAAATATTTTAGAAGTAGTCAGAAGATTAAAAGAATATGGATTTATTATAGAGATGGATGACTTTGGAAGTGGATATTCATCATTGAATATTTTAGCTGAACTTCCAATAGATATAATTAAGCTTGATATGAAATTCATTCAGAATGAACAGAAAAATAAGAATAGCCATAATATTATCAGTTCAATAGTAAATCTGGCAAAATGGATGAATCTTATAATTGTAGTTGAAGGTGCAGAGATAGAAGAACATATTCAGTATTTGAGAAGATTAAAATGTAATTTTGTACAGGGATATTATTTCTCAAGACCGATACCTGAACAGGAATTTAAAAATAAATTATTAAGTGAAGATATAATTCCAATTTTTAATTTAGAGAGTTATAAAGAGTACAAGAAATTATCAATAGATGACCAGAACGGCGAGACAGAAGTGATAGTCCTTGTGGATGAATTACAAAGAAACCGTGAAATGTTTAGAAACTATCTGGATACGGAATATAGATTTGTAGAGTTTGACAATGAAGAAGAAGCTTATCAATTTATAAAGAAGAATTATTACAACATTATTTTAACAGTTGTAGATACTAATATAAATGAAGAAGATAAGTTTCATTTACTTTACGAAATGAAAAAGAACGATAAATTAGATGAGATTCCGGTATTATATACAACAGGTGACAATGAAAATGTATATAAAGATATTGCATTTAAAAACGGTGCAGATGGTATGCTGTTTAAACCATATGACAAATATGAATTAAACAATACGGTTGAAAGATTATTTGAAGAGCATCGTAAAAAGGTAATTCAGAAATTACGAGTTGTTGAAGGTCAGGTTAAACTTGATACAATGACAGGACTTCTTAACAGAAAAGAGTTTGAAAGACAGGTAAGATTGTTCTTGAGCAGTTCAGGAAAAGAAGCTATATTCCTTATGATTGATATTGATAATTTTAAGGGAGTAAATGATAGTCTTGGACACATTATGGGTGATCAGGCAATAATTAATGTGGCCAATATTCTTGACAGTGCTTTTTCAGAAGAAAATTTATCGTGTAGATTTGGTGGAGACGAATTTGCTGTATTTATAAAGCGTGGAATGACAATAGATGAACTTAATAACGAAATGGAAATATTGAGAAATAAACTACGTATTAATGTGGGAGAAATGAAGATTTCATGTTCAATGGGTGTTGCAATGTTTCCGGCTCATGCGACAGAATATAAAGAACTTTACAGATGTGCTGACATGGCACTTATTCAGGCTAAGAAATTAGGAAAGAATCAGTTCCAGATATATACAGGTAATGAAGAAATGTCAATGCCTATAGATGTTAGAAACATGGGATGGCTTATTGAAGAATCACATGAAATTATATTTATATGCAATGAAAAAACAAAAGAATTATTGTATATGAATCGTGCAGCAAAGGAAGAATTAACTTCTGATAAAACAAAAGAACTTATTGGATTAAAATGTCATGAGACAATATGGGATTCGAATGCACCATGTGAACATTGTGATAAATTCTGTAATGAACTTATTAAAGAAGTTGACGTTAAGAATGAGGATACAGGTAAGACATATAATATTAGAATAAGAAAAGTACCTTGGAATTCAGGGTATGCGCTTATACATTTTGCAGAAGATATTACAAAGAAAATACAGGATGATAATATTATTAATGGAATGCTTGATAATATTAGATTTGGACTGGAAGAAGAAAAATACATATATTGGCACGTATCAATGGATACCAATATTTGCGATTTAGGAACAAAGACAAAAGAAACATTTAATGTAGAAGCGGATAATGTTGATTATATAGAATTTATTAAGGGAAATGTAATCGTAAATGAAGACGTTGATAAATTTATTGAATTCTATAAACAAACAAAATTACAGAAAACAAATAAAAAAATTCAGATAAATTGTTTTGACAAGGATGGAAAAGTAAGAAAAGCTTTATTAAGTCATATTGTTTTATACACACCAACTGAAAAAAACAATGGAGTAATTGGATTGCTTAATTATATTGATTAAATGAAGTTGCAAAGATTATAATTTTATGCAGATAATTAAAGTTTTGCAAGTGTTTAGTTAATATTTAACAGGCAGTAAATATTACAAGAAAATCTGAATCTGTAAATACTTTAAATAATCTGAATTTTGACACCTACATTTATATATTGTATAATGTGTGTGTTTGCAGCTATAAGGAGCCGTAAGGCTCCTTATGTTATATATCGGGGAAGAGAAAATGATATATAAAGACTATATGTGAGTATGTAGTTGGTGCATACAAAGGCTTCTATAGTTTATATAAGTCAAAGAGGTATCACTTTTATATAAGAGAATTTCAATGAACAAAGGATTATGGGTATCCTTAATTAACCCAAATATAAAAAGGAGGAAATAAATGTTCGGATTAAAAAAAGATAAAAAACCGGAAGCACAAGTGTTTGTTGACTATGAACATTGGTATTATGCATACAGAAATAAGTTTCAGATGAAGCCTAATATTGAAGAGTGGATTGAAGAACTAAAACAGGAATATAATATTACAAGATTGTATGTTTTTGGGGATTTTTCAAAATATAATATAGGAAATGATTTAGAAAGATTAAAAGGAATTACTAAGAATATTATACATACAGCCAGCGATAAAGAAGGCGTTGATAAAGATTTTACGGATGTGATTATTTTAGATGCGATTTATAGAAGTGCTGCAAAAAAGGACAAAACTAAAGTATATGTTTTATTTACAGGGGATGCGCATTTTACTAAAGTTGCAGAATACTTAAAGGAAATAGGCAAAAAAGTTATTATTTATGGGGTTAAATATTCATTTAGCAATAAACTTAAATCAGTCGCAACAAGTTATGTCGAGATGCCAAGACAGTCACAGGAAAAACATCATTATAATGAACTTATTCTAAATAGTTTATATAAACAGAAACAGAAAAATCGTTCAGTTGTTACATATTGGAAGACCATTCAGTGTGTAGCGGATTATAATAAAGTTCCGAAAGATAAAGTAAAGGTTGCTGTTGACGGATTAATAAAACAGAAGTATTTATATCAGGAAGAGAAGAAATTTAAGAGGGGAAAAGTTGTTTCTGTATTGAAAGCAGATTGGAATAAGATTTCAAATGATGGTATTTGGGAGAAGGAATAAAAATTCCGTTTATCTAAAAGCAAATTCCACAGCACGATGGAAGAGTGAAATTTAAAATTTTAATTTTGGAAGGAATAAAAATATTAAAAAACAGTTGATTTTTTTGCTACAAAAAGTTAGTATAGAAAAAGATTAATTATTTATAAGACGTTGAGAGGAAGAAGTAACTTAATTGTACTTGCAAGAGAGTAATCGGTTGGTGTGAGATTATGAAGTAGATTTTGTGAAATACATCCTGGAGTTACAACCTGAAAAGAAATGAGTAGGGAATGTCGGGAGCGCCCGTTATAGCGCAAGAGTGTGTTTGCACTCGTAGAGGAAGATTTCGTGAGAAATTTTTATTTAGAGGTGGTACCGCAGTTAATGCCCTCTGTATCGTAAGATGCAGAGGTTTTTTTTATGTATGGCAAGGTCATATTTATGAATCTAAGCTTAAAAAATGCAATTTTAATTTTCGCAGATAATAGAAAATTGCATATCGGTATCAAAAATTTAATAAGTATCCTAATAACTTGAAACACTTATAAAGAAATTTAATGAATTTTAATTTAAGAAAGGAAAAAAAGATGACAATTTATGATGAATTAGTAGCACGTGGTCTTATAGCCCAGGTTACAGATGAAGAAGAAATTAAAGAATTAATTAACACAGGAAAAGCAACATTTTATATTGGATTTGATCCTACAGCAGATTCACTTCATGTAGGTCATTTTATGGCTTTATGTCTTATGAAGAGATTACAGATGGCAGGCAACAGACCTGTTGTATTGCTTGGTGGTGGAACAGGATACATAGGTGATCCTTCAGGACGTAACGATTTACGTCAGATGCTTACACCTGAAACAATTGAACATAACTGCGAATGTTTTAAGAAGCAGATGGAAAGATTTATTGATTTTGGAGAAGGTGGAGCTATTGCAGTAAACAATGCTGATTGGTTATTAAAACTTAACTACATTGATGTATTACGTGAAGTAGGACCATGTTTCTCAGTTAACAATATGCTTCGTGCAGAATGCTACAAGCAGAGAATGGAAAAAGGTTTAACATTCCTTGAATTTAACTATATGATTATGCAGTCATATGACTTTTATCATTTATTTAAAGAATATGGATGTAACATGCAGTTTGGTGGAGATGATCAGTGGTCAAATATGTTGGGTGGTACAGAATTAATCCGTCGTAAACTTGGAAAAGATGCTTATGCCATGACAATTACACTTCTTATGAATTCAGAAGGAAAGAAAATGGGTAAGACAGCTAACGGAGCAGTATGGCTTGACGCTAATAAAACATCTCCATTTGAATTTTACCAGTACTGGAGAAATGTAGGAGATAAAGACGTATTAAAATGTATCCGTATGTTAACATTCCTTCCACTTGAAGAAATTGATAAGATGGATGAATGGGAAGGAAGCCAGTTAAATAAAGCAAAAGAAATTCTTGCATTCGAACTTACAAAGATGGTTCATGGTGAAGAAGAAGCAAAGAAAGCTGAAGAAGCATCAAAGGCATTATTTGCAGGTGGTGGAGATGATTCAAATATGCCAACATCTACAATTACACCGGATCAGTTAACAGATGGTGGAATTGGAATCATGGATTTAATGGTAACTTGTGGATTAGCAGGAACAAAGAGTGAAGCAAGAAGACTTGTACAGCAGGGTGGCGTATCTGTTAATGATGAGAAAGTTACAGATATAGGTTTTGTTGTTACAGAATCAATGTTAAAAGACGGAGCTAAGATTAAAAAGGGTAAGAAGAAATTCCATAAGGCAATTATGGACTAAGCTTTAATTCAGAATCGATAATACAAAAAGTAGAACACTTATTACATTCTAAGTAATTATGGTAAGAAATTTTCATAGAATGTAATAAGTGTTTTTTTAGGTATGTTTATGAGTGAAAAAATAGAAAATTTATTGAATGTTGCCTTGGAAGCTAATATTCAGGAATTAGATAAATGCCGGGAACTATCAGCAGGTTTTAATCCAATAGATAACTCCTGGGATTTGATTATAAGGTTCACGGGAACTCCGGATTTTTTAGAAAAATATAATGGAATACAATATGAAATATTGTCAAATAATTTTGCAATATTATCTGTGCCAAAAGAAACTATTGATAAACTTGCTGAGGATGACAGTGTTATTTATATTGAAAAAGCAAAACCGTTATATTTTGCAGTTATAAATAACAGAAGTGAAGCATGTGTTACAAATGCACAGAATCAGTTTGGTATATATGGAGAAGGGGTAATTATTGCGGTAATAGACAGTGGAATAGATTATGCAAATTCAGCATTTATAGATGAATTTGGGAAAACTAGAATTATTGAGATTTGGGATCAGACAATAGGGAATGGTGAAAATACATACGGTTTTAACAGAGGAACATTTTATACGGATAGTCAGATAAATGCAGCAATAAATGCGCCGGATTTTAGAGAAAGATATGAAATTGTACCATCAAGAGATTATTCAGGACATGGAACTCATGTAGCAGGTATTGCTGCAGGAAATTTTGCAAACGATAAAAGAAATAATATCGGAATAGCAACTAAAAGCAAATTGTTAATTGTTAAATTGGCGACACCGAGAGAAAATTCGTTTCCGACAACAATAGAACTTATGGAAGCAATTGATTATGTAACAAGGAAAGCAGAAGAGCTGCAAATGCCGATTGTTATAAATTTAAGTTTTGGAAATAACTATGGTTCTCATGATGGAACATCATTGCTTGAAACATATATTAACGAGATATCTGCAAAGGAAAGAATATCCGTTGTAATAGGTTCAGGAAACGAAGGAAATGCGGGGGGACATACAAGTGGAAAAATCGATACAGGTGAAACAGAAAATATAGAATTTGCAGTATCAAATTATCAAAATTCCCTTAATTTGCAAATATGGAAGTCTTATGCAGATATATTTGAAATAGAATTAATTTCACCAACAGGCGAAAGTACCGGAATTTTTACTGATGCAAATGAAGTTATGAAATATAATATCTCTTCAGATAGAACAAGGTTGATGGTATATTATGGAACACCTAAACCTTATAGCATATATCAGGAGGTATATGTTCAATTCGTGCCTGAAGATATGTATATTCAGTCAGGTATTTGGACTGTGAGGATAACATCGGTTAAATCAGTGTTAGGAGCGTATAATATGTGGTTGCCTGTTGAGGCTTCATTAGGTACAAATACAAGGTTTTTAAATCCTATACCTGACACTACGTTGACAATTCCATCAACTGCTTCTAAAGCAATTACTGTAGGAGCGTATGATAGTAACAGGCAGACATATGCAGACTTTTCAGGAAGAGGATTTACAAGAGAAACAAATCAAATTAAACCGGATATTGTAGCACCGGGAGTAGATATAATATCGGCGGCAGTTGGCGGAGGACTTTCATCAAAAAGTGGAACATCAATGGCAACGCCATTTGTTTCAGGAGCAGCAGCGTTGCTTATGGAATGGGGAATAATTAATGGAAATGACAAGTATTTATATGGAGAAAAACTTAAGGCTTATCTGATAAGAGGAGCAAGAAAAATAGATGGATTTAAAAAATGGCCAAATCCTATGATGGGATGGGGAGCATTATGTATTAGAAATAGTATACCGAGATGATATTTGAAATTTGTACTATAGGACTATAGACTTTATGGACAAATAATGGTATAGTTGTCTAGTTACCCGTTTGAAGTTGTTTATTTTATAAAGTAAATTGCGTGGTATACAACATATGCCAATTAATTAGTGGTATATATTTTGATATTTGAATTTGATAATACGTTAGTTTGTAGTTATATATACATTTGGAGGAATAATGATGAAGAAGACAGGAATTTTAACTGACAGTCATAGCGGAATAACACAGGAAGAAGCTAAAAAACTTGGGATATATGTGTTGCCAATGCCATTTTACATTAATGATCAATGTCATTACGAAGGTAAAGATATAAGTAGAGAAGAATTTATAGAATTGCTTAAAAATGATGAGAATGTAAGTACATCACAGCCATCACCTGAGGCAGTTATGAACTTATGGGATGAAATTTTAAAAGAATACGAAGAATTAGTTTATATACCAATAAGCAGTGGACTTAGTGGCTCATGTTCAACAGCAATGGCTATGGCACAGAATGATGATTATGATGGTAAAGTTTTTGTAGTTGATAACGGAAGAGTTTCAACGCCTATGAAACAGTCTGTTTTAGATGCAATCGAGTTGTTAAATGAAGGTTGTAGTGCGAAGGAAATAAAGAACAGACTTGAAGATGCAAAAGGAAAAATGGGAATTTTTGTTGCTGTAGATGATTTGAAATATTTAAAGAAAGGTGGAAGAATTTCATCTAGTGTAGCACTTGTAGGTGGAATGCTTAAAGTTAAGCCAATTTTAAAATTTGATATTGGTACACTTGATTCTTTTAAAAATTGTAGAGGATTGATAAAGGCAAAAACAGTAATGATAGAGGAAGTGAAAAGAATAGTTACAACAGACTATGCAGAAGACTTTGAAAAAGGAAATGTACATATTTTAGCAGCATCAAGTGCTGATGAAGAAGAAACAAAGAAGTGGGTTAATGAAATACAGGAAGCTTTCCCTGGAATAAAAGTGTTATGGGATTATTTACCAATGGGAATAACATGTCATATTGGACCGGGAGGACTTGGAATAGGATATTCTGTAAGACCATAAAGATGTAAATATTTATTATTATGAAGATATTGTATTAAAAGTAAAATTTTCTTAACACGTTTTAGTACAATTTTATACATAGATAGTTGAAAGAGATAGCAAAATTATGATATAATTTGCATATAATATATGTGGAGGTGATTATAATGTTATCTATACAGGAATCAATAAGACCATCTGCTGATTTAAGAAATCATTATAATGAAATATCTAAGCAGTGTAAGGAAAATAAAGAAGCAGTAATTATTACAGTAAATGGTAGAGGAGATACAGTTTCTCTATCATATGAAGAATATAAAAATATGAAAGCACGAATAGAGTTGTTAGAAGTGCTAGCTGAAGCAGAGGATGATGTGAAAAATGGTAGGGTTGCCCCGATAAGTGATACATTTGATGATTTACGTAAAATGTTTCAGGAGGGGTAAGTGATGAAATATGAGGTGATAAGAACTGATACAGCTGATGCAGGAATTAGAAAAATAATACTATATATTGCTCAGAATTTTGGAAATACGGTTGCACTTGAAAAACTAGATGATATTGAAAAGAGAATTCTTCAGTTAGGTGAAGATCCATATATTGGAACAAATCCAAGATATTCTATACTTAGGCGACAGGGCTATAAAGTACTTATTTTAGAAAAAAATTTAGTTTTTTATAAAATTGATGAAGTAAACAAGCAGGTAGTTGTATATGCAGTTATAGATCAACGACAGGATTATTTGAATATTATACAAGGTTTATAAATTAATAAAAAGTTTTAAATTGAATAAAAATGTTAAAGGGAATCCTTCTTAACGAGTATGTTAAGGAGGATTTCCTGTATTTAGAGAATGTTTTTATGTCAGATTTATAGTAAAGAAAAATTGTTTATAGGTCAGGTTTATATTGTAGAAAATTTAAAATAGTTTCAGGTGTGACAGGATGATTGTAAGAGTTAATTTACTAATCACATTCCGTGTTACATATGTGAATGTGTAAAAAGCATGAATGATATAAAAAATATAGTCAAAAATAAGTAAAAAGGAGATATAAAATGAAAGATAAAATTTTTGGCGTATTACAGCGAGTAGGAAGATCATTTATGCTTCCAATAGCAATTCTACCGGTTGCAGGTTTATTGCTTGGACTTGGTAGTTCATTTACGAATGAAACAATGTTAAAGACATACGGACTTTGGAATGTAATGGGACCGGGAACATTATTTAATGCTATATTTCAGGTTATGAGTGATGCAGGGAATATAGTATTTGCTAATCTACCTATTATATTTGCAATGGGCGTTGCCATTGGTATGGCTAAGAAAGAAAAAGAAGTTGCAGCACTGTCGGCAGCAATAGCATTTTTTATAATGCATGCATCAATTGGCGCAATGATAACAATTAACGGCGGAGCAGAAAAAATGTTAGAAGGTGCTACAGCTGATGTTGTGGGCATAACTTCTCTTCAGATGGGAGTTTTTGGCGGTATTATTGTAGGATTAGGAGTTGCAGCATTGCATAATAAATTTTACAAAATACAGTTGCCACAGGTGCTATCGTTTTTTGGAGGAACAAGATTTGTCCCTATTATATGTTCTTTGGTATATACGTTAGTAGGTATTTTAATGTTCTTTATATGGCCTGTAATTCAAAGTGGTATATATTCCGTTGGTGATTTAGTACTTAATTCAGGATATGCAGGAACCTGGGTGTATGGATTTATGGAAAGATTATTGATTCCATTTGGTCTTCATCATGTATTTTATCTTCCGTTCTGGCAGACAGGTGTTGGTGGAACGATGGAAGTTGGAGGACAGCTAATAGAAGGTGCTCAAAATATATTTTTTGCACAGCTTGCTGATCCTACAGTTACTGAATTTTCAGTTTCAGCGACAAGATTTATGTCAGGAAAATTTCCTCTTATGATTTTTGGGCTTCCGGGTGCTGCACTTGCAATGTATAAAACGGCAAAACCAGAGAAAAAGAAAGAAGTTGAAGGACTTTTATTATCAGCTGCGCTTACATCCATGATTACCGGAATTACAGAGCCGTTAGAATTCACATTCCTTTTTGTTGCACCTTTACTTTATGGCATACATTGTGTATTTGCGGGACTTGCATATATGCTTATGCATGTATTTAAAGTTGGTGTAGGGATGACTTTTTCAGGCGGTCTTATTGATATGTTTCTTTTTGGTATAATGCAGGGAAATGCAAAGACAAACTGGATATGGATTGTTATAGTAGGTGTGGTATATTTTATTGTCTATTATCTGTTGTTTAGTTTTTTAATAAATAAACTTGATTTAAAAACACCGGGAAGAGATGATAGTGATGAAGTTAAATTATATAGAAGAAGTGATGTCGAAGCAAAGAAAAAAGGTGAAGCAAAAGCAGATAATGTAAATTCGTCAGATGAATTATCAGAAATGATTTGCAAAGGACTAGGTGGAAAGAAAAATATATCAGATGTAGATTGTTGTGCCACAAGACTTAGATGTACGGTTTATAAAGCAGAATTAGTAAATGATTCATTACTAAAAAATACAGGAGCGTCAGGGGTTGTCCATAAAGGAAATGGTGTGCAGATTATTTATGGACCAAGAGTAACAGTTATTAAATCTAATTTTGAGGATTATCTGGAAACAGCTCCAAATATAGAGTATAATAAAAAAGATAATACCGTTAAAAATGAAGACAAAGAAGATGATATTTTTAATGAAGATAAAGACAAAAAGAAAATAGTTAAATCAATTGTAATTTCAAGTCCTATTACAGGAATATCTGCAAATTTGGATACAGCAACAGATGAAGCATTTGCAAGTAGAATGATGGGAGATGGCGCGATAGTCACTCCGACAGATGAAATTGTTGTGGCACCTGATGATGGAGAAATTATATTTGTATTTGATACTAAACATGCAGTAGGGTTTACAACTAAAGATGGAATAAGTATGATTATTCACATTGGAATTGATACTGTAAAATTAGGCGGACAGGGATTTAGCGTATTAGTAAAAGCAGGTGACAAAATGAAAAAAGGTGATACAATAATGAAACTTGATTTAGAATATTTAAAACAAAATGCACCATCAGTTGCTTCACCTGTTATATGTACTGAATTAGCTGACAATCAGAAAATCAGATTAGTTGCAGAAGGAAAAATAAATGCAGGCGAAGAGTTATTTGCAATTGATTTTTATGAGTAAAATACGAATGTATTAAGATATGTATAGATATGCATATTTACAAAAATACAATTGGAGAATTATATAAATTATGAGAACAATACTTTATGCTTTATTTGGATATATTTCAGGTAGTGTTTTATATGCTAAAAATTTTATGAAATTATTTAATAAAGAAGAATTAATTGAAGAAAGTAAAGATAAGAATCCGGGAACAGCAAATGCATTTATGTACGGAGGAATGACTTGTGGAATCATGACACTTATATGTGAACTTTTAAAGGGAATTGTACCGGTACACATGTATATAAATGGAGCAACACCACAGGAAATGGGAATAATTCCGCTAGCAATTGTTTTAACTATGCCTGTTGTTGGCCATGTGTGTTCTATGTTTGACAATTTCCATGGAGGAAAAGGAATTGCCGTAACATTTGGATGCCTGTTAGGGCTAGCACCTGATATAAAGGCTGTAATTATTTTGGCATTATTTTTTATATTTTACTCACTAATATTTAGAGTAATTCCACATTTTTACAGAACAATAGTTACTTATGTGAGTACATTGGCGGGACTATTCATATTAAATGAAAATCAGGCAGTGAATATTGGATTTTTATTTATTACATTAGTTGTGTTAGTAAGACTACATCAAAGTACAGAAGTTAGAGAAAAGTTAAGGATTAAATTATTATGGATGCGTTAATATTATCATGTGGCACAGGCGGTGGACATAATGCAGCAGGTGCAGCTATAAAAGAAGAACTAATTAAAAGAGGATATAATGTTAAATTTTTCAATCCATATGCTTTAAAAAGTAACAGGCTTGCAAGAGTTATAGACAGGGCATATGTCGGACTTGTACAGAAAGCTCCAAATGTATTTGGAGTTGTGTATAAAATTGGAAATGCTTACAGAAAACTTCCTTTTCATTCTCCGGTCTATTATGCAAATGGAAGAATTGCAGCAATAATAGAAGATTATATTCAAAAAAACAAATGCGACATAATAATTATGCCACATTTGTTCCCGGCAGAAATCATAACTCAAATGAAAAGAAAAGGATATGAACTTCCACCTACAGTTTTTGTTGGAACTGATTATACATGTATTCCGTTTACAGAGGAAACAGAATGTGATTATTATGTTATTCCTGCCAAGGATTTGGAAAAAGAATATATTAAGCGTGGGATAAAAAAAGAAAAATTAAGAACTTTTGGAATTCCGGTTAGAGAGGTATTTGATCATAGCATTAATATGGATGAGGCTAAACTAGAACTTGGACTTAGTGTTAGTAACAGATATATTTTGGTATCAGGCGGAAGCATTGGTGCGGGAAATGTTGAAAAAGTTGTAAAGAATTTATCCGATTATTATGATGGAACAAATGTAAAACTAATAATAATTTGTGGAAATAACAAAAAACTTTTGAATAAACTTAAGGACAAATATAGTGAGAAATGTATTTTAATAGGTCATACGAACGATATTGCAAAATACATGATGGCAAGTAATTTAATTATCGGAAAACCCGGTGGGTTGTCTTCTACCGAGGCAGCAGTTGTAGGAAAGCCTTTTATCCATATTACACCTATTCCGGGGTGCGAAACTTACAACATGAGATATTTTTACAGCAAAGGAATGAGTATTCCGGTTAAAAGAATTACAGAAAAATTTGGAAAGATATGTGATAAAACAATGGAAGAAGACAATAAAAAGAAAATGATTTGTCAGCAGAAAAATAATATTTCAGCTAATGCAAGAATTCTTATTGGTGATATGGCTGATGAATTGTGTAAAACTAAATTGTAATTTGTAGTAAGTTTGTTTGATATCATATCGTATATTTTGCCAATATAATCATAAAAGTCAATGATATTTGAAAAAATCAAATATTGTTGGCTTTTTTTAAGTTCATTTAAGGTTGGCATTTTATTATATGACCATAAGATGAAACTCAGTTAGATAAGTGAAATGAAGTGTAAGATATGAGACATAAATTTTTAGTAGGAATTATGGCAGTAACAATGGTAGGTGCATCTCTTAGTGGGTGTGTAGGCAGTTCAGGAAAACAATCAAATGAAGAAAAGACTGTTTATGGACAGGTAAGCAAGGTATATGATGATGAAATAACTATAAAGCTTTGAACCTTAAATGTATAGCGAATTATATTATAAAAATTTACTTCAAATAAAAAACGGAATTGGAAAAATCCAACTCTGTTTTTATTTGATTAAACAACATTCTTGATTTTAGACCATTTGCCATAAATCTTTTTACCATTTACAGTAGTTCCGTCATCTGATAAAACAATAGAAGTTTCAGTCCCAGTAGTATCAGCATAAACTGATTTTAGATTAATACATCCAATTCCCAAAGAAACTATATTTAATGATAATATTGTTGATAAAATTAATTTGTCTGATTGTTTCATATAACAAATCCTCCTTTTAATATTTTAATTGTTGTACATATAATAGAATGCGAAACTAAAATGAACTTTAAATGGCAGTCGGTGTTGAAAAATAATCTAAATTTAATTAAAATTTATTGTGTAATAACAGATAAAAAATAAAATGAGTAAGGTTAATTTTTTATAATAAATATTTTAGGTGGTTAATCCAATTAAAAAAGAAAATACATATTAGAAGAGGAGTAGAAAATTATGAATAAGGGAATAATATTTGATGTAGACGGAACAATTTTAGATTCAATGAAAATCTGGATGGATGCAGGAAAAATATATTTGGATAAGTTTGGAATTGAGGAAAAAGAAAATATTGCAGAGGTTTTATTTGATTTAACGATGGCTGAAGGTGCAAAATACATAAAAGAAACATATAAATTGGATAAAACTATACAGGAAATTATTGATGGAATAAACAGTGTTGTATATGAATTTTATGAAAATGAAGCAATGCCAAAGGATGGAGTGTTGGAATTTATAGAGTATTTATATGAAAATAAAATTCCAATGACAGTTGCAACATCTACAGACCGACCAATGATTGAAGCAGCTTTTAAGAGATTAGGTTTGGAAAAATATTTTAAGAAGATATTTACAACAACAGAGGTTGGAAAGGGAAAAGACAATCCGTTAATATTTGAAAAAGCAATGGAAGAAATGAAAAGTGATAAAGCAGGTACATGGCTTATGGACGATGCATTTTATTCATTGAATACAGCTTATAATAATGGAATTAATACAGTTGGAATATATGATGATTCTAGCAAATTGCATCAGGAAAAGGTTAAATCAGTATCTACAATCTATATTAAAGATTGGACTCAGGTAAAACAGTTAATTGCTGATATGAATTTGTAAAGCATATGAACATAAACTTATAAGCTAAATAACAATAATATATATAGATGATGTATAATTATTTATGATAATAATAAAATACAACTCCCACATATGGATTTTTTGTGTGCTAGAGATATTAACTTAAGTGCATTTGCAACTGCGTGCGTTATTAAGTTAATACCTCAAATCTGCACAATTTAAAACCTATATGTGGGAGTTTTTCTTGATTTCTATGAAAAAGAATGTATAATCATAAATAAATAGGTAGCGATGACTAACTATAGTTAGAAATACACAACGTAAAAGATTAATAAAAAAATAGAGAGGAGTAAATATGTTTTTAGAAATCAAGGACATAAAAAAGAGTTTTGGAGACGATAAAAATAAGACAGAAGTGTTAAAAGGAATCAATTTTTCAGCACAAAAAGGTGATATTTGTGTACTGTTAGGACCTTCAGGTTCAGGAAAATCTACGCTTCTAAATATTATTGGCGGAATAGATGAGGCAGACAGTGGAACTATAACAGTTAACGGAGAAGTTATTCAGAATATGAATGAAAAAAATCTTACGCAATACAGAAGAAAGCATTTAGGATATGTATTCCAAATGTATAATCTTATACCAAATTTAAACGTAAAAGAAAACATAGAAGTAGGAGCATATTTGAGTGATAATCCATTAGACATAGATGATTTGCTTAAAACATTAGGCCTTTATGAACATAGACATAAATTGCCAAATCAGTTATCAGGAGGTCAGCAGCAGAGAACATCAATTGGAAGAGCAATTGTAAAAAATCCAAGTATTTTACTTTGTGATGAACCTACAGGAGCGCTTGATTATAATACTTCTAAAGAAATACTAAAGCTGATTGAGGATGTTAATCATAAATATGGTAATACAGTAATTATGGTTACACATAACGACGCAATAAAAAATATGGCAGACAGGGTTATAAAATTAAGAGACGGACAAATCAGAAAAGATTATGTTAACGAAGAAAAAATTCCTGCTATGGAATTAGAGTGGTAGGAGGTTAGATAATGAAAAATCCGTTACATAAAAGACTTCCAAGACAGTTAAAAAGCGAATTTGGAAAGTATGTGGTTATTTTTCTGTTACTTATTGGTTCGATTGGATTTATATCTGGATTTCTTGTTGCAGCAAATAGCATAAAGAAAACATATGATAATAGTTTTAGTGTTTATAACATTGAAAATGGTAATTTTGAAATGTTGTCTCCATTAAGTGATGAGGCGATAAATGAAATAGAAAATCAAGAAAAAATTTCCATATATAATAATTATTACATAGAAGAAGATACTGATACAAATTTAAATGATAAATATGACAGTACACTTAGAATATTTAAAGACAGAAAGAAAGTTAATAAAGTATGCCTTATGGAAGGTAAAAAGCCGGATAATAAAGATGAAATTGCCATAGACAGAATGTATGCAAATAATAACGATGTTGAAGTTGGTGATTACATTAAAGTTTCGGATAAGAAATTAAAAGTCACAGGTTTTGTAGCTTTATCAGATTATAGTGCATTATTCTCAAATAATGGAGACTTAATGTTTGATGCAGTAAAATTTGGTGTCGCAATAATGACAGATGATGGATACAATCAGTTCGGAGATGAACACAAATTTTACAGTTATTCATGGAAATATGATAAAGAGCCTTCCACAGAGAAAAAAGAAAAGAAGGTATCAGATAAGTTATTAGAAGTTATAGCTTCTAAAGGAATTGTGAAAAATTTCATTCCAAGATATACAAACAATGCAATTAATTTTACAGGTGATGATGTAGGAAGTGACAGAGGAATGATGATTGCTTTACTATACATTCTAATTGTAATAATTGCATTTATATTTGCAGTAACAATAACAAATACAATTAATAAAGAAGCAACGATAATAGGAACTCTTAGAGCGTCAGGATATTCAAAAAGAGAAATAACAGCTCATTATATGGAAATTCCATTAATAGTTACGATTATTTCAGCTATAATAGGAAATATACTTGGATATACGGTATTTAAATATGTATGTGTCGGAATGTATTATGGAAGTTATAGTCTTCCAACATATACAACGGTATGGAGTGCAGAAGCATTTGTGCTTACAACACTTGTTCCGTTTATAATAATGCTTGTTGTAAACTATGTGTTTATAAGAAAGAAACTCAGACTTTCACCAATGAAGTTCATAAGAAATGATTTATCAACTTCAAAGAAAAAGAAAGCCATAAGATTACCACATTTTAAGTTCTTTAACCGTTTCAGAATTAGGGTTATTATTCAGAACAGATATAATTATCTGACTTTATTTGTTGGAATCGTATTTGCAAATTTATTGCTTTTATTTGGATTAATGCTTCCGGCATTACTTGATTCTTATAATGACAGCATAATTGAACATATGGCTGCAAAGTATCAGTATGTATTGAAAGCACCTCTTGAAACAGAAACAAAGGATGTAGAAAAATATTTCATGAGCACAGTTGAAAAAACGGGCGATAATGGTGAAAAAGACGATATATCAGTATATGGAATATCAGATGACAGTAAATATTTATCAATGAATTTTGAGCGTGGAAAGGTCTATGTTTCAGATGTATTTGCAGACAAGTACAGATTGAAAAAAGGTGATAAATTCACTTTAAAAGAAAGTTATGGAACTAAAAAACATACTTTTGAAATTGGTGGAGTTTATGAATATCCTATTGGACTTACGATATTTATGAATGAAAAAGATTTTTGCAAAGAGTTCAATGTAAAAGACAATGAATTTACAGGATATTTTTCAAATGTAAAAATAAAAGATATTGAGCAGGAGTACATTTATTCTGTTATTACTCAGGATGATTTAACTAAAATGGCAAGACAGATGGATGTATCTATGGGTAGTATGATGAATATGGTAAACATTGTGTCAGTTATTTTATCAATGCTTGTAATGTATCTTTTAATTAAGCTTGTTATAGAAAAGAACAGTTTATCGATTTCTATGGTAAAAATTTTAGGATATGATAATAATGAAATAAGAAAACTTTATCTGACTGCAACGACATGGGTTGTAATCGCATGCGTAGCATTAAGCATTCCGGTTGTAGTATGGATTATAAAAGATTTGATTTACAGACCAATGATGATGGAAATGAAAGGATGGATTATATTGAAAATGGATCCGATAGTATATGGTGAAATGTTTATTCTTGGCATGTTAGCATATGCAGTAGTTTCATTCCTCGAATTTAGAAAAATTAAGAAAATACCTATGACAGATGCATTGAAAAATGTAGAATAACAAGATACCCACAGATGTATTCCGGTTTTGTGAGGGTTTGTGATATTAACTAAATAACGCTTGCGCTGCTTGTCACTCGCAGCAGTTCTAAATTTCCAGCTATATTTTGTTGTTAGAACCTTTGGCTCTAGGCAAAATCCGCTGTCAATTTGAACCAGCGGTGACAAATGCCTTTAGTTAATATCACAAACCCTCACAATTAAGAATTAATCTGTGGGTATTTTTATTTATAAAATTATGAAAGTATAAGTTTTTGTATTTAAAAATCATATCGCAAAATATCACCTGTCATTGAAAGAAAAAAGAATCAGTCGTATAATAATAAAAAAGCACAGTTCGGAAATAGTTATATAACGAGGAAATTATATGAAACAAAATATTGAACAGGAAAAATCAATTATTAATGAAACACTGTTAAATTCAATTCCAGGTGGAATAATAATTGTAAAAGTAGTTGAAAACAATATAGAATGTCTCTATTTTAATGAGGCATTTGCAAAATTATCAGGAAGAACGCATGATGAATTACAACGTTATCTTGATGGTGGGGTAAATGTTATAGATATTATATATGAGGCAGATAGAAAAAAGTTTTTGACGAGTATTTTATGCAAAATACAAAGTGATAATGAAGTAGAAGAAAGATATAGATATTATACAGCCACGGGAAATGTTCAGTGGATTAATTTGGTCGCTTCAAAGATTAGAGAAGAGGATGGATGTCCTGTTTTTTATTGTGCATGTACAAAGTTGTCAGATGAATTAGATTTGTATATAAAATTATCAGATGAATCTCCGGTTGCAACATATGTAGCAGAGAAAAAGGAAAGACGAATATTATATGCAAATGCTGAGTGGAAGAAAATAGAAAATATCCCTCAGGATATAAATGTAATTGGAAAGAGTGTGTATGAATTAATACCGGCTGAGAGAATAATATTTAGCGAGAAAGAAATAAATGAATTAACTTCTCAGGCTTACAGACAGATACATATTAAAAGAAATAACAGATATTATAGTCTGGGTACAAAAAGCTATTTATGGAATGATATTGATGCATACATGGTATATTTTGTTGATGAAACTGAAAGCATATTAAAGCAACAAAAAAAATTAGAAATATATCAGGCAGAACTTAAAACAAGAGAGGAAATGTCACAGGATATAATTGCTTCATATCAGATAAATCTTACTAAAAACAGAATTGAAAGAAGTAACTTTAAAAACAATTATGCTAATTCGACAGATGATGTTGTAAATGAAAACACATCATGTGAAGCTGCTGTTGAATATTTTATCGGATTAATTTTATCTGATGAAGTAAAAAAAGAAATAAGAAATAAATTTTCAGCCGGAAGCATTATAATGCAATACCATAATGGAAAAGAAAATATTGACTCTGAAGTTCAGATTGTAATGAAAGATGGAGAGATTAAATGGGTTAAGATTGTTGCTAAAATTTTAAGCAATCCCATTACTTCTGAAATTATGGAATTTGTGTATATACAGGATGTGACTGAAAAGCATACTATAAAATCAATAATGGATAAGTGTATACATACGGAATATGATTGTATAGGTTTGATAAATACAATCAATGGCCAAATTATGATTTTTAATTATAGAAACACATATGGCGAAATGAAAATGCGCAAGAAGAATTTTTTCGCAGATGAAATAGATACATTTATAAATAATAATATTGGAGAAGAAGAACGCGAAACGGCAAGAAAAGAATATGCGTTAGATAATATTAAAAAGCAATTGAAAAAAAATGACAATTATTATTTTTATCATAATATAACATCTAACATTGAAAAAGGAGTACGAAGAAAGAAAATTCATTTTCAATATTTAGATTCTGCCGTAAATAAAAATGAAATTTTATTCATGGTAACAGATGTTACGGATATTTATGAAAAAGAAAGAAAAAATAGCGAGAGATTAGCAAAAGCGCTAGAAGAGGCAAAACAGGCAGCTAAAGCTAAAAGCGAGTTTTTGGCACGAATGAGTCATGAAATAAGAACACCTATGAATGCTATTATTGGAATGTGCGAAATTGCTAAAGATGATGTTGATAAAAGAGAAGTTATAGCAAAAGAAATAGACCAGATTAATGAGTCAGGTAAATATCTGTTAGGACTTATTAACGATATATTAGATGTAAGCCGTATTGAAAATGACAAATTTGAACTTTATACGGAATGGTGCAGTATGTATAACGTTGTTAAACCTATTGTTTCAATGATGAGTCCATTAATGAAAGAAAAAAATATAGAATTTATTTATCCTAATTTTATCAAAAAAGAAAAAGATAAAGAAGTTTTATGTTACATTGATAAAATGCGTGTACAGCAGATGATTATTAATCTTTTAAACAATGCTTATAAATTTACTAAACCGGGTGGAAAGATAACCTGGAAAATAGAAAACATTAATGTAGATGATAAGACTGCAAAGGAAAGAATAGTAATCAGTGATACAGGCTGTGGTATGAGCAAAGAATTTGTACAGAAAATAGGCGAGCCTTTTATGCAGGAGAGAAATGAATTTTCATCAGAACTTATAGGCACGGGACTAGGACTATATATTGTTAAAAAAATTGTAGATGCGATGGGATTTACCATGAAAATAGAAAATGAACTTGGTAAGGGAACAACATTTATAATTGAGACAGAATATAGTTACAAATATAATGAAGATGATGAAAATCAGTTGGAAAATAGTAATGTTTCGGGAATGAGAGTGTTACTTGTAGAAGATAATGAAATTAACAGAGAAATTGCACAGACTCTTTTAGAAAGAGAGAAAATAATTGTGGAAACTGCAGTTGAGGGAAAAGAAGCAGTTGAGGCATTTGAAAAATCTGATTTGGGATATTATGATGCAATTTTAATGGATATTCAAATGCCTGTGATGGACGGTCTTGAGGCTACAAGAACAATTAGAAAATTGAATAAAGCCGATGCAAAAACAATACGAATAATTGCAATGTCGGCAAATGCGTTTGAAAGTGACATAAGGGCGAGTATTGATGCAGGAATGAATGCTCATTTAACAAAACCAATAGAAATGGAAAAGGTTTTAGAAGAAATTGCTAAAAGTAAATTAAAAAAATAGATATAGAATATGTAATGTAAATTATTAATATTTTATAAATTTAATCGTCAAAATGATGAATAAACAAAAGAAAGATGTATAATTACAGGAAAGAAGGACATAAAAGTGTATGATATAACATCAAAATCGGCAGATGATTTTATTAATCATGAAGAAATTCTAGATACAATTAAATATGCAGATGAAAATAAAAATAATATAAAACTTATTGATTCGATTCTTGAAAAAGCCAAATTAAGAAAAGGACTATCCCACAGGGAAGCGTCCGTATTATTAGCATGTAAAGATGAAAATAAAAACAATGAAATGTTTAAACTTGCTGAACAGATAAAAAAAGACTTTTATGGAAATCGAATCGTAATGTTTGCTCCACTTTATCTGTCGAATTATTGTGTTAACGGATGTGTATACTGTCCTTATCATGCTAAGAATAAGCATATTGCCAGAAAAAAACTTACACAGGAAGAGATTAAAAAAGAAGTAATAGCTCTTCAGGATATGGGACATAAAAGATTAGCACTAGAGGCAGGAGAAGATCCTGTTAATAATACAATGGACTATTATCTTGAGTGCATTAAAACAATATACAGTATAAAACACAAAAATGGAGCTATCAGACGTGTAAACATTAATATTGCTGCGACGACTGTTGAAAATTACAGATTATTAAAGGAAGCAGGAATTGGAACTTATATACTTTTTCAGGAGACTTATCATAAGGAAAGCTATAAGAAATTACATCCGACAGGACCAAAGAGTGATTATAATTATCATACAGAAGCAATGGACAGAGCAATGAAAGGTGGAATTGATGATGTAGGTCTTGGTGTATTATTTGGACTTGATAAGTACAGATATGAATTTGCAGGATTATTAATGCATGCTGAACATTTAGAAGCTGTCTTTGGAGTTGGACCACATACTATAAGTGTGCCTAGAATTTGCGATGCAGATGATATAGATAAGTCATCATTTTCAAATGGAATAAGTGACGATATTTTTGCAAAGATTGTTGCATGTATAAGAATTGCAGTTCCATATACAGGAATGATTGTATCTACAAGGGAAAGTCAGAAGACAAGAGAAAGAGTATTACATCTTGGAATTTCTCAGATTAGTGGTGGCTCAAGAACAAGTGTGGGCGGATATTTTGAAGCAGAATCTGAAGAAGAAAATTCAAGGCAGTTCGATGTAACTGATACAAGAAGTCTTGATGAAGTGGTTAACTGGCTTATGAAAATGGATTATATACCAAGTTTTTGTACAGCCTGTTATAGAGAAGGCAGAACAGGTGACAGATTTATGTCTTTATGTAAAAGTGGTCAAATACAGAACTGTTGTCTACCAAATGCATTAATGACTTTACAGGAGTATTTAATGGATTATGCTTCATCTGAAACAAAAGAAATAGGCGAAAATTTAATTCATAAAGAAATTGAAAATATTCCTAATGAAAAAGTAAAGAATATTGTAATAAAAAATTTAAAATTAATAAAAGATAATAACAAAAGAGACTTTAGATTTTAAAACAAACGTTAAAATCCTCTCTAGGAGGTTTATATGAAAATAGATATGCATTGTCATACAAAAGAGGGATCGCTAGATGGAAAAGTCCCAATTAGTGAGTATATAAATATATTAAAATCTCAGGGTTATGGGGGAATGTTAGTAACAGATCATGACTCTTATGATGGGTATAGATATTGGAAACATAATATAAAAAATGTTGACAAGGACTTTGTAGTATTTAAGGGAATAGAGTATGATACATTAGATGCAGGACATATCATTGTAATTATGCCGGAGAATCTTAAATTAAGGCTTATGGAACTTAGAGGAATGCCGGTACAGTTGCTTATTCCAATAGTTCATAATTATGGAGGAATATTAGGACCTGCGCATCCATTTGGTGAAAAGTTTATGAGCTTTATGAATTCAAAAGCTTATAAAAGAAATCCGGACATTTTATCTGAATTTGATTTTATTGAAGTGTTTAATGCCTGCGAATCTAAAATGGCAAATGATAAAGCGTTAGAAATGGCTGAAAAATATAATTTGACAGGAACAGCAGGAAGTGATTCACATAAGACGGAGAGCATAGGATATGCATACACAGTAATTCCTGATGAAATAAGAAAAGAAAGTCAGTTGATTGAGTATATAAAACACAGAAATAAGACTGAATTTGGTGGAAAAATATATGAAAATACTTCAAGAGGTAAATTAGGAAAAGCCAAGATAATAACAACATATTTATTTTGGATTTATAATAAATTTGGAGGTTGGAGTCGTGGAATCCAGCGTAATGGAAAACTTAAAAAAGGTTATATTGAAAGAATAGATATAATTGACAATGATAAAAAAGAAAATAAAGATAAAACAGAATATAAAGGAAAAGATAACAATAATTAACAGTTAAAAGAAATAATGGAGAAAATAATGGGTTTGAACGAAACAACTAGAGGTGAACGTATTCATATAGGAATATTTGGAAAGCGAAATGCAGGTAAATCTAGTGTGATTAATGCAATTACAGGTCAGAAATTATCGATTGTATCAGATGTTTGTGGTACAACAACTGACCCGGTATTAAAAGCAATGGAACTTTTACCTCTAGGGCCTGTTGTGGTAATAGATACTCCGGGAATTGATGATGAAGGAGAACTTGGCAAATTAAGAGTTCAGAAAACTTATCAGATGTTAAATAAGACGGATATAGCTGTTATAGTTATTGATTTAAATGAAAAGAATAATAATGATATGTCTCATAAAATTTTAGACGATGACATTTCTCTTATAAATGAAATTAAAAAACGAAATATTTCTTATATTATTGTTTTAAATAAAATAGATTTAATTAAAACAGATTTAAAAGAAAATCAAGTTTATAAAAAATTATTAGAAATAGTGCCTGAAAATAAAATAATTGGAATAAGTGCTAAAGCAAATAAGAATATATATGAATTAAAAGAAAAGATAGCCACATTAAAGCCGGAAAATGAATTTAAATATCCGATAGTCAGAGATTTAGTCGATGAAGGAGATATTGTTATTTTAGTGACACCAATAGATTCAGCAGCACCTAAGAGCAGACTTATATTACCGCAGCAGCAGACTATAAGAGAATTATTAGAAGTAGGGGCAATTACGATTGTGATTCAGCCGGATAAACTTGTTGCTACTTTAGATAAATTAGTACAAAAACCGAAATTAATTATTACAGACAGTCAGGTATTCAAACAGGTAGCAAAAGATACACCTAATGATATGCTTTTAACTTCTTTTTCAATATTAATGGCAAGGCATAAAGGAAATCTTAAGACACAGGTAGAAGGTGCAGCTACTATCGAAAATTTAAATGATGGAGACAGAATTTTGATTTCAGAAGGTTGCACTCATCATAGACAATGCGATGATATAGGAACGGTTAAGCTACCTAATTGGATAAAAAAATACACAGGAAAAGATTTAAAACTGCATTTTACAAGTGGAACAGAATTTCCGACAGATTTGTCAGAGTACAAATTAATTATTCATTGTGGCGGATGCACATTAAATGAAAAGGAAATGAAATATAGATTAAAGTGTGCAAACGATAATAAAATTCCAATGACAAATTATGGTACATTGATAGCGTATATGAATGGAATTCTTGAAAGAAGTATAGAAGTATTTAATACTAATAAACGAAAATAATGGCTCGTTGTCAGAAATGGGGTAAAACAAGTTTATAACCAGGCTGCAAATAACCAAAATAATATTATATGTAGTGTTTTAGGTTATTTACTACACATATGATAAATGAGTAAAACCCACATCAATGGAAAATGATGTGGGTTTTACTCATTAAAGACTATAATAAATGTTTAAAATAATTAGTGTGATTTTACATGATTCTTTATAGCCGCAAAGCTTTCCTTGCTAATCACATGCTCAATTCTACATGCATCTTCTGTAGCAATTTCTTCAGGAACTCCTAAACGTACTAACCATGATGATAAGAGTTCATGTCTTTCATATATCATGTCTGCAATCTGTTTTCCAGATTCTGTAAGATAAATGTATCCGGCGTCAGTAACAGTGATATGACCTTTCTCTCTAAGGTTTTTCATAGCAATGCTGACGCTTGATTTCTTAAAACCTAATTCGTTGGAAATATCTACGGAACGAACAACGGGAAGTTTTTTGCTAAGAACAAGAATAGTCTCTAAATAATTTTCTGCCGATTCATTAATAATCATGTTGAAAACCTCCTTGTATTTCTCGTATTGTCTTTTGATATTGTATCACAAAGTGGAATATTACTCAAATTATATTGAATAAAAATATAAAGGTATTTTTATAAAAAATAGAAAAAAATTTGGAATTTTAGTAAAATAATTATTGACATCTAATTTGCGTTAGCATATACTAACTGTTGAAAATAAGGTTTATCTTTACTTAAGAAGAAAGAAGGAAACATGATGCCATTAACTATGATAAATGAAGGAGAACCAACGGTTATCAAAAAAGTTGGCGGTAAGGAAGAAACAAGAAGGTTTTTGGAAAACTTAGGATTTGTAGTAGGTGGAACTGTTACAGTTGTTTCACAGATGGGTGGAAACATGATTGTTAACGTAAAAGATTCACGTGTTGCAATAGGAAAAGATATGGCTAATAAAATTATGGTTTAGATTTAATAAAGAAAATTAAAGTTTTATTTATTTGATTAAATATTATTAAATCTTTTTTGTTGTGCAGGTATTTAAGAGTGCACAATCATAATTTTACATATAAAAAGAAATATGAAAGAAGGATAGCAATGAGTACATTAAAGGAAGTTGCAGTTGGAAAGACTGTGAAAGTTAAGAAACTTACTGGAGATGGCCCGGTTAAAAGAAGAATTATGGATATGGGCATAACAAAAGGTGTTGAAGTATATGTAAGAAAAGTAGCACCTTTAGGAGACCCGATTGAAGTAACTGTAAGAGGATATGAATTATCTCTTAGAAAAGCAGATGCAGAAATGATTGAGGTAGAATAATTTTTTTTACCTACAAGTTAGAAGTGACTAATAAAAGTAAGTACAACATAATGAAAGTGAGCGATATGCAATAAAGGTAAGCAATGAAGAATTGCGGTCAGAATGATAAAACTTGCGTTTGAAATTTTGAGTTAACTTACTAATGACAAAATAGCATATTATTACACATTTGAAAAAGATAGTAAAAAAAGGAGAAAAAAATGTCAATTAAAATTGCTTTAGCAGGTAACCCTAACTGCGGAAAAACAACTTTGTTTAATGCTTTGACAGGTTCTAATCAGTTTGTTGGAAACTGGCCAGGCGTTACAGTTGAAAAGAAAGAGGGTAAAATCAAGGGAAATAAGGAAGCTACATTGGTCGATTTACCAGGTATTTACTCTTTATCTCCATATACGCTAGAAGAAGTGGTTGCAAGAAATTATCTTATAACAGAAAAGCCGGATGCAATAATTAATATTGTTGATGGTACAAACATTGAAAGAAACTTATATCTTTCAACTCAGATTATGGAACTTGGTATTCCTGTAATCATGGCTGTTAACATGGTTGACGTATTAGAGAAAAACGGTGACAAAGTTAACATCGAAAAATTAAGTCAGAAACTTGGATGCGAAGTAGTGGAAATTTCAGCTCTTAAAGGAAAAGGAATTGATACACTTGTAAAAAAAGCAGTTGCTTTAGCTAACAAAAAACAGGCTTCAATAGCAGTTCATGAGTTTACATTAGATGTTGAAAATGTAATTAAAGATGTAGAAAACCTTCTTGGAAGTGGTGTTGCTCCTGAACAGAAGAGATTCTTTGCAATAAAGCTTCTTGAAAAAGATGATAAGATTAGTGAAATGATGACAGAAATTCCTGATGTATCAAATGAAATAGCAAAGCTTGAAAAAGAATTTGATGATGATACAGAAAGTATTATTACAAATGAAAGATATACATATATTTCTTCTATTATCGGAGAATGTATTAAGAAGTCTTCAAAGAAGGGATTATCAGTATCAGATAAAATTGATAAAGTAGTAACTAACAGATGGGCTGCGCTTCCAATCTTTGCAGTAGTAATGTTTGTTGTTTACTTTGTATCAGTAACAACAGTTGGTTCATGGGCTACTGACTGGGCTAACGATGGTGTATTTGGTGACGGATGGCATTTATTTGGCATAGGAACAAGTTCTTATGAAGATGCATCAGGCGATTATGAAAAGCAGACAGCAGCAGTGGATGCTTTCATTGAAGCAGCTAAGGACAAAGGAATCAGCACAGATAATATCGAAGAAGTTCTTGGGGACGAAGAAGCAAGTGAAGCTGATAAAACAGCAACAGTTGACGCATTTGTTGCTGAAGCCGGAGTATCAGACATTACTGCAAAAGCAGAAATTGAAGATGAAGATGGAAATGTAAAAGACAAGTTTGACGTAACAGTTAATGATTTTAAGACAGCAACAGAAGCAGAAGAACCTGATCCTGCAGATTATGGAGTTTGGGTACCAGGTGTTCCTGTGATTATTGGAAATGCACTTGAAGCAATTAACTGTGCAGGCTGGTTGCAGGGATTAATCCTTGATGGTATTGTAGCCGGTGTTGGTGCTGTACTTGGTTTCGTACCACAGATGCTTGTATTATTTATTTTCTTAGCTTTCCTTGAAAGCTGTGGATATATGGCAAGAGTTGCGTTTATCATGGACAGAATTTTTAGAAAGTTCGGTCTTTCAGGAAAATCATTCATTCCAATGTTAATTGGTAGTGGATGTGGTGTTCCGGGTATCATGGCATCAAGAACAATTGAAAATGACCGTGACCGTAAGATGACAATTATGACAACAACATTTGTTCCTTGTGGAGCAAAACTTCCTATTATCGCATTAATAGCAGGTGCGTTTTTTGGAAATGCAGGTTGGGTAGCAACAAGTGCATACTTTATTGGTATTGCAGCAATTATCTGCTCAGGTATTATTTTAAAGAAAACAAAAATGTTTGCAGGCGATCCGGCTCCATTCGTAATGGAACTTCCTGCATATCATTGGCCAACAGTTAGCAACGTACTTAGAAGTATGTGGGAAAGAGGATGGTCATTCATTAAGAAGGCAGGAACAATTATTCTTCTTTCAACAATCGTACTTTGGTTCTTAATGAGCTTTGGTTGGGTAGATGGAAAATTTGGAATGTTAGAAGCAGAACAGTTAAACGACAGTATTCTTGCTTCAATTGGAAGTGTAATCGCCCCTATCTTCACACCACTTGGATGGACAAAAGCAGGTGAAGGATGGAAGATGGCTGTAGCAGCTATTTCAGGTTTAATTGCAAAAGAAAATGTAGTAGCAACATTTGGTATGTTATTCGGTTTTGCAGAAGTTGCAGAAGATGGTACAGAAATCTGGGGAAATCTTGCACAGATTATGACACCAATCGCTGCTTATGGTTTCTTAGTATTTAACCTTCTTTGCGCACCATGTTTCGCAGCTATGGGTGCTATTAAGAGAGAGATGAACAACAAAAAATGGTTCTTCTTTGCAATTGGATACCAGACAATTCTTGGATATGTAGTTGCATTATGTATTTACCAGTTAGGTACATTATTTACAGCAGGAACATTTGGAGTTGGAACAGTAGTGGCAATCTTACTTGTAATCGGATTTGGATACTTATTATTCAGACCATACAAGGAAAGTACATCTTTAAAAATTGACTCTAAAAAATTAGCAAAAAACTAATTTAAACATAATAAAATATTTATACAGAGGACTTTACAGGATATGTAGGTTAATGCCAATCGTATTCTGTAAAGTCCTTTTTTGTTTTTAGCGTACTATCTTCCAATATATGGTGTAAACAAGACATTAAGGTTTTGTTTACACTAATTTTTTTGTATGTTAAGATATAATTTATAAGGAGTTTTACAATAGTTGCACAGTTATAAATAACGGATTTTAATATTTGAAAATAAAGTTATGAGGGTGTAGTGGTTAATTTTAAAATTACGAAGAGTAGGAGGATACAATGATTAATATTGCAATAGTTGAGGATGAGAAATTATACGTATCTCAATTAAAAGAATATATATCAAGATATGAGAAGGAAAGCGGAAACAGAATTAATGTAAGAGTATTTCCGGATGGAGCGGAAATAGTTGAAAATTATTCAGGAGATTTTGACATAATTCTTATGGATATTCAGATGAAATATATGGATGGAATGACGGCTGCTGAACAGATTAGAAAATTAGACAGCGAGGTAATTATAATGTTTATTACAAATATGACCCAATATGCAATAAGAGGATATGAAGTTGATGCATTAGATTACGTTGTAAAACCGGTTGAATATTTTCCGTTTTCGCAGAAACTTGATAGAGCGATAGGAAGACTACAAAATAAAAAGAAAGTATTTGTATCAATTCCTGTAGAAGATGGTGTTTTAAAAATGGAAATTGATGATATATATTATGTTGAAAGTATGGGACATTCTCTCATATATAGAACTAAGAAAGGCGAATTTACTGCAAGAGGTACAATGAAAGATATGGAGGAAATATTATCGCCATATGGATTTTTCAGATGCAATAAAGGATATATTGTTAATCTCAAATACGTCGATGGGGTAAAAGAGGGAGTGTGCCTTATTAATGACGAGGAGTTATTAATAAGTAGAGCAAAGAAAAAGCCGTTTATGGAGGCTTTAGTTAATTATATGAGTGGGGTGACTGAATAATGGAAACAATTTATCAGGATATTCCAAGATTTTATACGGCATTAGCAGAATGGGGAGCGTGTGTAATTTATATTTGCCTTATTAAGAAGAGGTTCAATAATAAAATAACAGTTGCATTATCAACGTTATTTTTAGTTGCACAGATTGCGTTGTTAGTTCCAACGGGAGATTTGCCAACAGTATGGTGGATTCCATGTATGGTGGCTGCGGCACTTTTAATGTATTTATTCATATATACGGTAGGAAATGTGCATTCAATTACGGCGGCATATTTATGTGCGAGAGCATTTCTTATTGCTGAGTTTACAGCATCATTTCAGTGGCAGTTGGATTGTTATCTGAATGCAAGAGTTGATGTTGAGCATTTTGTATTTGCAAAGATAGTAATGCTGGTTGTTATATATACAGCAATTTTTGTATTAGTTGCATTTATGGAAAAGCCGTTAATGAATCCTGAATATTTAAATAAAATTACATATAAAGAATTTATTGCAGTTATAGCTATAGTGGCAGTAGCATTTACATTTAGTAATTTAAGTTTTATTTGGAAAAATACTCCATTTTCAAGTGGATTTAGAAGTGACATATTTAACATTAGAACATTATTTGATTTAGCAGGAATGACAATTCTTTATGCTTATCAAAGTAGAGTTTGTGAACTTATGGCTGAGTCAGAAATTGTAACAATGGATTCAATGTTAAAGAGCCAGTACAATCAATATAGAAATTATCAGGAAAGCATAGATTTAATTAATATGAAATATCATGATTTAAAGCATCAGATTGCAGGTCTTAGGGCAGAAACGGATATCGATAAAAGAACAGAGTGGCTTGATGCAATGGAAGATGATATTAGAGGATTTGAGAGTGTTACTAATACAGGAAATAAGGTATTAGATACTATTATAGCGGGAAAGATAATGCATGGACAGAAATATGATATTAAGTTTACCTGTGTTATTGATGGAAAATTACTTGAGTTTATGCATGTTACTGATATTTGTACTATATTTGGAAATGCAATTGATAATGCAATTGAAAATGTAGTAATGATTAAGGATATTGAAAAAAGAATTATACACGTGACTGTTTCTGCAAAGAATAAATTTGTACTTATTCAATTTCAGAATTATTGCGAAGTTAAACCAAATGAGGATAAAAGAGGAATTAGATTATTTGAGAGTTCAAAGGCTGACAAAAGAAATCATGGATTCGGACTTAAGAGTATTCAATATACAGTTGACAAATATGACGGAACCATGAAAGCAGGAATGAATAAAGATTGGTTTGAACTCACAATATTAATTCCTTGTAGTAACAAATAATTGTTAAATAAATGTGAAAAGTGCACATATAAGTGCACTTTTTTTGTGCAAAAAGTATATGCAAAATGCAGTTAATGAGTGATTTTCGACAGTTTATGACAGAAAACTCAAATTAAATTAGGATGTGGTAAATTATAGTTACAAGGAAACAGCGGATACCGCTCAGATGAAAAAGGAGGAAATGAGATGTTAGCTATTAACTGGGATGACGTTATAGGAGTTATTCAAAGTATATCAACACACTTAATAGTAGGTGTAATAGCAATTATTGTCGGAATAATTGCTATTGTAGCAGTAAAAGGATTAAAGAAACCTTTAAAACGTTTGGTTCGTGGAGAGGTTTTGGTAGCAATGGTATTGGTAATTGTTGTAATTGCAAATTTAATTTGTACAGGACCAATGAACACATTGTTAACATCAGTAGCAGGAAAGCCGGTTAGCAAAATCGACGCAAAGACAACTGAAGAAGCTACTGATTTAGTTTCAGAAATTGTGGAAGAAGGAGCAGTTCTTTTAAAGAATGATGATAACGTTCTTCCTGTAACAAGTGGTAAGTTAAACGTATTTGGCTGGGGTTCAACAAATCCTTGCTATGGTGGTACAGGTTCAGGTGCATTAAATGATGCATATCCTACAGTTAATTTAATCAAAGGTTTAAATGACGCGGGAATCGAAACAAACAAGGAATTAACAAAATTCTACACAGATTATGAAGATAAACATCCTGAAGTAGGAATGATGAGTTGTGATTGGACATTACCTGAGCCAAATGTAAGTCTTTACACAGATGAAATGATGAACAATGCAAAAGAATTTTCAAACACAGCAATGGTAGTTATTTCACGTGTAGGTGGTGAAGGTGCTGACCTTCCAACAGATATGGCAGCAGTTGCTGACGGAACATACAAAGCAGATATTCCGATGACATATGACGATTCAGTAAATGAAGGAAAAGACTGGGACAAAGGAGATCATTTCTTACAGTTATCAAACAGAGAAGAAGAAATGCTTGATCTTGTATGTAAAAACTTTGACAACGTAATTGTTGTATACAATGGTGCAAACCCATTTGAATTAGGATTTATTAATGATTACAAACAGATTAAGGGTGCATACTGGTGTGCAGGTGCAGGTCAGTCAGGATTTGACGGATTTGGACGTATCGTATCAGGTGAAGTTAACCCATCAGGTAGATTAGTTGATACATTTGTATATGATTTGACAAAAGCTCCAACATGGAATAACATGGGAGAATTTGAATATACAAATATGAGTGATTTCAAGGTTGATGCAACAGCTTTCAGTCCTGAAACACAGCCAACTTTTGTAAATTATGTAGAAGGAATTTATGTAGGATATAAGTTCTATGAAACAGCAGCTACAGAAGGCCTTATTGATTATGATAAGACAGTTCAGTACCCATTTGGATACGGACTTAGCTACAGCACATTTGAACAGAAAATTGTAAATTCAAGCACAGAAGGTGACACTGTAACATTGACAGTTGAAGTTAAGAACACAGGATCAGTTGCTGGTAAGGATGTTGTAGAAGTATATTATAATCCTCCATATACAAATGGTGGTATTGAAAAATCAAGTGCAAACTTAGTTACATATACTAAGACAGGTTCAATTGAACCGGGTGCAACTCAAACAGTTGAAGTTTCATTTGATAAAGAAGATATGGCATCTTATGATTCAAAGACAGCTAAAGCATATGTTTTAGAACAAGGTGACTATGTGGTATCTATAAATTCAGATTCACATACAGTATTAGACAGCGTTAATGTAAATGTTCCTGAAACAATTAAATATGGCGAAGATAACAAACGTGAAAGTGATGTATCAGTTGCAACAAACGAATTTGATTTCGCAGAAGGTGATGTAACATACCTTTCAAGAGCAGATAAATTTGCAAACTATGAAGAAGCAACAAAGGCTCCAACAAGTACAGAAATGTCAGATGAAGCTAAAGCAGGATTTTATAATGTATCAAATTATGATGCAAAAGCAGGTGAAAAAGATGAAGATCCTGATGCAGAATATCCAACAACAGGAAAGAATACAGGAATTAATTTAGTTGACATGCGTGGTGTAGACTATGATGATGAAAAATGGGATACATTCATGGATCAGTTAACAATTAAGGAAATGAACAGTATGACATCTCTTGGTGGATATCAGACTGCAGCAATTAAATCAGTAGGAAAATATAGAACAAATGACTGTGATGGTCCGGCTTCTATTAATAACAACTTTACAGGACAGGGTTCTGTAGGATTCCCTGCAGCAGTAGTAATTGCAGCTACATGGAATAATGAATTAGCAAATAAATTTGGTGATTCAATCGGAACAATGGCAGATCAGATGGATACAGCAGGTTGGTATGGCCCGGCTATGAACATTCATCGTACAGCATTTGCAGGACGTAACTTTGAATACTATTCAGAAGATGGTGTATTGTCAGGAGATATCGCTGCAAGCGCAATTCAGGGTGCACAGGCTCACGGAGTATATGCATATATGAAACACTTTGCATTAAATGATCAGGAAACAAATAGAACAAGCATGCTTTGTACATGGGCAAATGAGCAGGCAATCCGTGAAGTTTACTTAAAACCATTTGAAAAATCAGTTAAAGATGGTGGCTCATTAGCAGTTATGTCATCATTCAACTACATTGGAAACCGTTGGGCAGGTGGATGCTCAGAATTATTAGAAGATGTTCTCCGTGGTGAATGGGGATTCAAGGGATTTGTTGAAACTGACTACTTTGGTGTATATGGTTACATGAACGCTGACCAGGCAATTCGTAACGGTACAGACCTTATGTTAGTAAACTATGCAACAGAAGCAAATGATATGAAATATACTGAAACAGCAGGAGCACAGCAGAAATTACGTCAGTCAGCAAAACGTATTCTCTATGTTGTAGCAAATAGCCGTCAGTACAGTGAACTTGGAATTGAACAGTCACAGCAGCCAAACCGTTGGGAAACAATTCTTAAAGTTGTAGATGTTTGCGCAGCAATTATCTTAATTGCCTGGGAAATCTTATTAATAGTAAACTTCAACAAGAGAAGAAAAGAAGTTGTTGTAGAACAGGCAGAATAATATAGTTGTTTAAGAATAATTATAGATTATAACTAAAGGTAATCATGCTACTTGTAGAGCATGACGACCGGAAAACTCCCTCAAATGCATCCTTACTTAAGTGATTAAAACTTAAGTAAGGATGCATCTTTTTTATGCACAATGAAAGAGTTTCAGCCTGATTAATGTCAAACTGATTTAAAGATATAATGTCCTGGGTTTAAGATAGTATTTATGCTTATAAGTAGTGAAAGTGCTCTGCTAGTACGGCTGACAATTATGCTTATAAGTAGTGAAAGTATTCTATTAATATATCTACAACTGTGATTACAATCAGTAAAAGCATTCCTTAAAGATACCCGTATAAAAGCACCGTTTATGTCTCTAAAACGGCAGTTTATGACAAAAGAATATATTTGATATTTTAGATGATATATTAAGATTAACAAAATGAAAGAAGAATTTAGCAACAAAAAAAGAAAGTTAGTACATAAATATTGCGATTAGAAAAGGAGAGTAAAATGAAACATCAGGACTTACTTAATAAAATGACTTTGGACGAAAAAGCAGCAATATTAAGCGGAATGACAGAGTGGGAAACAAGAAATATTGACAGATTAAATATACCGTCAATGTTTTGCTCTGACGGACCTCATGGGATTCGTAAGCAGGAAGGTGATGGCGATCATTTAGGATTAAATGCATCAGTTCCAGCAACATGTTTCCCAACAGCAGCAACAGTTGCAAACAGCTGGGATCCGGAATTAGGCGAAGAAATAGGAAAAGCTTTAGGCGAGGAAGCAGTAGCTTTAAATGTAAATGTAATACTTGGTCCGGGATTAAATGTAAAAAGAAATCCTTTATGTGGAAGAAATTTTGAATATTTTTCAGAAGACCCATATTTAGCAGGAAAAATGGCTGCTTCATATATTAAGGGAATTCAAAGTAAAGGTGTTGCAGCATGCCCAAAACATTATGCAGTAAATAGTCAGGAATTAAGAAGAATGGCTTCTGATTCTGTATTAGATGAAAGAACATTAAGAGAAATATATTTAACAAATTTTGAAATTGCTGTAAAAGAGGGAAATGCCAAAGCTATTATGAGTGCATATAATCAGGTAAATGAAGTATATGCAAATGAGAATAAGCATTTATTACAGGAAATTTTAAGAGATGAATGGGGATTTGATGGAATAGTTATTACAGACTGGGGAGCATCAAATGACCATACAGCAGGCGTTGCAGCAGGTTCTAATTTAGAGATGCCGGCACCGGGACTAGGTTCAGCAAGAGAACTTTTAAAATCAATTGAAGAAGGACGACTTACTGAAAAAGAATTAGATGAGTGTGTAGATACATTGTTAGATGCAATTTTAACATTTGCAAAAAAAGAAAAAAGCAATAGTAAGTATGATAAAGAATTGCATCATGAGATAGCAAAAAAAGCAGCAGGAAAGAGTGCTGTATTACTCAAGAACGAAGAAAATATTCTTCCATTAAAAGAAGGAACAAAGGTAGCAGTTATAGGAGATTTTGCAATTGAACCAAGATTTCAGGGAGCAGGTTCATCAGTTGTAAATGCTACAAAAATAGAAACAATAGCAAATACAATAGCACAATATAAACTTGAAAATATAGGAATAGCAAAAGGTTATGACAGAATAGGTAAGGAAAATAATCAATTGCTTGAAGAAGCGAAAGAAATAGCTTCAAAAGCAGATGTAGTTCTCTATTTCTTTGGATTAGATGAATTAAGCGAGTCAGAAGGATTAGACAGACAACATATGAAAATTCCTGCAAACCAGATTAAATTACTTGAAGAATTAAGCAAGGTAAATAAAAACATTGTAGGAGTATTAAGTGCAGGTTCAGCAATTGAAACACCTTGGGATGTTAATTGCAAAGGACTTTTGCATGGATATTTGTCAGGACAGGCAGGAGCAGGTGCATTACTTGATATTATTACAGGAAAGATAAATCCATCAGGAAAATTAAACGAAACATTACCTGTAAAATATGAAGATGTACCTTCATACAATTATTTTCCATCAAAGGAACGAACATCAGAATACAGAGAAGGAATATTTGTAGGATATCGTTACTATGACACAGCTAAAGTTCCTGTAAAATATCCATTTGGATATGGACTTTCATATACAACATTTGAATATTCAGATATAAATGTTGCAGAGGACAAGGTTACATTTACAATCACAAATACAGGAAAAATGGATGGCGAAGAAATTGCCCAGATGTATGTAAGCTGTAAGTCAGATAAAATATACAGACCTAAAAAAGAATTAAAAGGATTCAAAAAAGTATTTTTGAAGGCAGGCGAAAGCAAACAGGTTGAAATACCATTTGATGATAAGACATTTAGATATTTCAATGTAAAAACAAATAAGTTTGAAATTGAAACAGCAGAATATGTTATTAACATAGCTTCAAATGTAGAAGACGTAAGAATTTCAGCAGAAATTTCTATAAAAGGAACAGAGGCAGAAAATCCATATGACAAAGAAAAAATGCCATCATATTACAATGCAGATATCAAAAATGTAGATGATAAGCAGTTTGAAACTTTGCTTGGAAGGAAAATCCCTGATGGAAGCTGGTCAGGTGAACTATCAATGTATGATGCATTTTGCCAGTTATATTATGCTAAAAGATGGGTAGGACGATTAGTTTATAAAATTTTAACAAGCATAAAGAAGAAGAGCGAAGCAAAAGGAAAACCGGATTTAAATATATTATTTATTTACAATATGCCTTTTTATGCATTAGCAAAAATGACAGGTGGAATGGTTAGTACAGAAATGGCACAGGGAATTGTAAGCATTTGGAATGGGCATTTCTTTAAGGGTGTCGGAAAAGTTATTAAAGGATTCTTTGCAAATAACAAAGCAAATAAAGAATATGAGAAAAGACTTTTAGGAGAAAAATAAATATTAAGCAAAGATAGAAATTGTTAGGAACAAAATTAAAATTATTGATTAATGTGAAAACTTAAAAAGATATAAGAAGTACAAGGAGAGATAAAATGAAACAGATTTGGAGCAATTTTAAAGAAAAACATCCTGAATTAGCAAAGTGGTTATACCAGATTTTCTACTTTATAGTATTCAGCGAAGGTGTAACAATATTTCAGTATTTAGTATTTACATTTATGCCAAAAATGTTAGGTGTCGGACTTGCAGGAACAGAGTTTATGTGGCCACAGATTGACATGCATATATTTGGTGTAGATTTTACTTGGAGCTTACTTGGATACAATGTTGTAAAAAATGCAGCAGGTGTAGTAGTAATTGGTGGTGGATTAGGATATTTCATCAGTTATGAATTAGGTTCATTTTTAGCACAGTGTATTAACTTCCCATTACAGAGAAATATTACATTTAAGAGTAAAGGGAATCCATGGTATCAGGCAATGTGGTATTTCATAGCATGGGTTGTAATTTCACTTATCTGTAACGGATTTAATAATTTATGGATGCCTATAGCATCAGCATATGTATCACCTGCAATTTATAACATACTTGTAACATTTATTACAGGCGGTGTATCGATGATAATATTCTTCTTCGTATTTAAAATTATTTTCCCTGAAGGAGAAAAGGATAAATAGATTGATTTATAGTAAATAAAATTATATTAAAAATTAAAAAGCCATAAACAAATAATAAAGAGGATGCTTTCAGAAAATGGAAGTGTCCTATTTTGCTTGAAAAAATAATATCTTAAAAAATAAATTGAAAAAATAATAAATGAAGAATAAAATAAGGTAGAGAATTTAATAGTCAACAAACAGAAAAGAGGTAATGAAATATGTACAATTTTGAATATTACACACCAACATTTATAGAATTTGGAAAAAAATCAGAAGAAAAAGTGGCACAGCTTATAAAGGCACAGAATTGTAAAAAAGTTTTGATTCATTACGGTGGACATAGTGCAAAAAAATCAGGATTAATTGATAAAATAGAAAAATTATTAACAGAAGAAAATATACCATATGTAGAATTAGGAGGAGTTGTTCCTAATCCAAGGCTTTCATTAGTTTATAAAGGAATTGAGTTAGCGAAAAAAGAGAATGTTGATTTTATTCTTGCAGTAGGTGGAGGAAGCGTTATCGACTCTGCAAAAGCAATCGGATATGGAATTGCAAATGAAGGAGATGTATGGGATTTCTATGCACAGAAGCGTGTTACGGATAAATGTGTTCCTGTAGGTGTTGTTCTTACAATTGCAGCAGCAGGAAGTGAAATGAGCAACAGCTCAGTTATTACAAATGATGAAACAGGACTAAAGCGTTCATATCATACTGAAATTTCAAGACCAAGATTTGCAATAATGAATCCTGAATTTACAATGACATTACCGGAATATCAGACGGCATGTGGATGTACAGATATAATGATGCATACAATGGAGCGCTATTTTACAGCAGGAGAAACGATGGAACTTACAGATAAAATAGCAGAATCTGTAATGCAGATAGTTCTTAAAAATGCACCAATTCTTTTGGAACAACCGGATAATTATGAAGCAAGAGCAGAAGTAATGTGGGCAGGAAGTTTGTCACATAACGGACTTACAGGATGTGGTATTAAAAACAAAGATTTTGCAACGCACATGTTAGAGCATGAATTAGGCGGAGTATATGATGTGGCACATGGAGCAGGATTAGCTGCTGTATGGGGAAGCTGGGCAAGATATGTATATAAAGAATGCCTTGGAAGATTTAAGAAATTTGCAATAAATGTAATGAATGTTGAAGAGGTAGGAAGTGATGAAGAAATTGCTTTAAAGGGAATAGAAGCAATGGAAAAATTTTATCATAGCATTGGAATGCCAACATCAATAAAAGAGCTTGGATTAGACCTGACAGATGCAGATATAGAGAAACTAGCAGACCAGTGTTGTGATGCGTGTGGTGGACATAAAGGCTCAGCGAAGGTTCTATATAGAGAAGATATTGTAAAAATTTATAAAATGGCAAGATAATATAATGCAATGACACATTAAAGATAATATATTGTAAAGTGTCTAAATAATATACAAAAGCAGATTTTATAAAAAGTTTTTAAAAGAAAGAGAATATATTGGGGAAAATTACATGCACATTAAATTTTAGATTAAGTAAAATTTGGAGAAAAAATGAGTAAAGTAAAAAATAAACAAATGGACATGATACATGGACCAATGTTTTATAAGATATTGTTCTTTGCACTTCCATTAGCCGCAAGCAGCATTCTGCAGCAGTTATTTAATTCGGCAGATGTGGCTGTAGTTGGAAGATTTGCAGGAAGTGCAGCTTTAGCAGCTGTAGGAGGTAACAGTCCCGTAATTAATTTGCTTATAAATATGTTTGTTGGATTATCAATAGGTGCAAATGTAATAATTGCAAATTTTATTGGACAGGGAAGAGAAGACAAGGTTAAAGAAGCAGTACACACTGTTATGTCAGTGGCACTTATAAGCGGAGTATCATTGCTTGTGATAGGTATAATCATAGCAAAACCAATTCTCTTAATGATAAATACACCATCAGAAGTTATAAATCTTGCAGTACTATATTTAAGAATTTATTTTTTAGGAATGCCATTTGTCATGGTTTATAACTTTGGAGCAGCGATACTAAGAAGTACAGGTGAAACCAGAAAGCCTTTATATTGCCTTATTATTTCAGGAATTATAAATATATTACTAAATTTATTACTTGTAATAGTATTTCATTTAAGCGTTGCAGGTGTTGCCATAGCAACAGTTATAGCAGATGGAGTTAGTGCTTTTTTAGTAGTATATTTTCTATCGCATAGTGATGATGCAATAAGATTAAATATTAGAGAATTATCGTTAAATAAAGAAATAGTTGTTAAGGTAATCAAAATAGGAGCACCGGCAGGATTACAGGGAGTTGTATTCTCTTTGTCAAATGTATTTATTCAGTCAGCTATTAATGGATTTGGAACACATGCGATGGCAGGTTCTTCTGCGGGATTAAATTACGAATATTTTACATATTACATGATAAATGCTTTTAATCAGACAGCGGTTACATTTACAAGCCAGAATTATGGAGCAAAGGATCTTGAAAGATGTAAGCGGGCATTTAGAATAAGTCTTGTTACAGGTATGGCATTAACACTTGTCATGAGTTTTATTTTTGTGGGCGCAACGGACTTTTTCGCAGGTATCTATACAAATGATCCTGTAGCAATAAAATATGCGATAATAAGAATGAAACATGTAACTTTACTAGAATGCCTTACAGGCGTATATGAAATATCAGGAGGAGCGCTCAGAGGAATGGGACATTCACTTCTTCCGGCACTACTTACTGTAATAGGTTCCTGCGGATTTAGAGTAGTATGGTTATATACAGTATTTAAGGTTGTTCCGACATTTACAATGCTTATGAATGTATATCCTGTAACATGGGTAATAACCGGGACAATGGTAATGACCTCATATTTGATTATTAGAAAAAGAATAGAAGCAGGACAATAGGTAAAGATTAGTAAAAGACTATATAAAATAAATTAAGACAAAAAATTTCGGAGGGATTAGTTTAGTCCTCCGAAAATTTTGCAATGAAATTATGAATTTTTTTATTTCTGCATATGATTGCATAAATAAAAGAAGTAAGAGGTATTATTATTAAGCAACCAATACATGATAATAATAAAGAAAAGATTTCCTGAAAAAATGAAGAAGAATTAATAATGGTATTAGTTGAATATACATAAGTACGGTAATAAATAAACAACATAAGAGATTCACCAAGGAAAACAAATGATAAAGTGTTTACTGTTGTTCCTAATATATCTTTCCCAATAACAGCTCCTTCATAAATGAGCTTTCTTTTAGAATAGTCTGGATTATGAATAAATATTTCGTGTAAAGATGAGGATATAGCCATACTTGTGTCAATAACTGCACCTAATTGGCCCCACACAAAAGCAACCATTAAAATATTTACCATTTTAAATTCAACTGCGCTTCCTAAAAAGAAAACCTCTTCTTCCTGCATTTCAATCTCATTAAATCCACCAATATGTCCTTTAATACTGAAAATATAAATAATCACGCATGAAAAAATGCAGACCATTAAAACAGAAATCAGGCTGCTAACAGTTTTAATGTTCAATCCATTCTGAAATTTTATTGTAACAAGGCAAAATACCAAAGAACTTACAATTATAATCAAATAAGGTGAAACTCCAATTAAGAGGAGAAAAATACTAATTGCTCCAATAAAAACATTGCAAACTAAAGTTATAAATGATTTTGCACCTCTTTCGCCACCTAATACAAGCATTAGAACAAACAAAATGAAAAATAATATATAAACTATTCGCATTTTCTAAATCCTTTCTTAAATAGTAAAACAGCAATAATTCCTGAAATTGGAAGAGAAATAACAATCCCTATAGAACCAATTAAAAATCTTACAATATCAAAAATATAATCAATAGTAAAAACGGATATCAGGTTGTATCCATTACTCAATTTTAAAATAATAATAGGTAAAGAACTGCTTAAGTAAGCAAAAAATAATACATTAATCATTGTTCCCATTACATCATAAATAATTTCATATATTGAATTTACAAGTTTACTGTAGGAAACAGATGGATTTGTGGCAACAATTTCACTTACAGCAGTATTAATGGTAATTGCATTGTCCATAACCGCACCTAAAAGACCAAGCAATGAACTTAAAAAGAATATATCTTTAAGAGGCAGTGACGCAACTTCGTATTGCTGCATGTCGTAAGGCAAATCACCATTTGCATAAATTGTTACATAGTATAAAGCGGCAATGATTAATACAGATGCTAAAGTTGAAATAATTGCTCCTAAAGTCTTTATATGAAAACCACTTACCAAAATAAGAGTAACAACTGTGAAAAGAATTATTTCACATATCCACACGGGAAAATTGACTGAGTCTTCTGTAATAAAATTCATACAATATATAAAAGAGCAGATATTAATAATAACTGAAATTATAGTTAAAAATCCTAAACGTCCTGAGGTAAAGATAAGTAAAAGCATAACCATTCCAATAAGTAAAAATAGAAATGAATCACGTTTTGGAGAAATATTTGTTGCAGTTAAATTATCGTTACTTTTTTTTATAGAAGCAAATAATTTATCACCCTTATTATATTTTACAGAGGTAATTTCTGATTCAGAGTATGAATTATCAAATGAAACAGTATGACCTTTGTATTTACCATTTAAAATTTTTGCCTTAATGTTTTGCACAAATGTATTTTCTGTTTTACCGGTCGGACTTGTATTAACACCCGCATTTGATGTGGAAATATCAGTAATTTTTATTATTGTCCTTTTGTAAAAAGATTCATTATTAAAAATAAATAATGTCATTATAAGAAAGCAACCGATTAAAAGACAGAATTTAAATATAAGTTTATTATTGCTTTTTAAAAGTGCTTTAAAGTTCATAATAACTCCTGTTTTTTTAATTATTCAGCCATGAAGATAAGAATAAATCATTGTTGATATATGAAAATTTTTTAGCACATATTCTGAATAATTATTATATTTTATTTAATCTATTCTAACAAAATAATATAGATTTTTAAAAGTAATTTGTCAAATGAAATCGTTATCTAAATTGTTAACATAAATTATTTATTAGTATAAATTTTATTTGTATTATTAGTGTGAAAATTTGGTGGTAAAATTTTTTTGTTGTTAATGTAAATTTTGGCAACAAAAATTTTATTCGTTTATAATATTTTAGATATGTGATAGTATATTATTGCTTAAATTAAGAAAGATAAATATACGTGAGGTAATGTATGATAGATAAATTGTTAGATATAGATGGTAATATTCTTCTTTGGATTCAGGATAATATAAGAAATGATATTTTGACTCCAATTGTTAAATTTATAACTTCACTTGGAAATGCAGGAATGATTTGGATTGCAATAACATTAATTTTGCTAATTTTTAAAAAAACAAGAAAATTAGGTGGAATATGTGCATTATCTCTTATATCATCACTTGTAATTAATAACTTTATTTTGAAAAATCTTGTGGCAAGAGTAAGACCTTATAATCAGATTTCTGCATTAAATTTGATAATTGAAAAGCAAAAAGATTGGTCATTTCCATCAGGTCATACTGGAAGTTCATTTGCATGTGCATGGGCAATATTTAGAAATGCTCCAAAGAAATATGGGGTACCGACATTAATCCTTGCAATATTAATTGCACTTTCACGATTATATGTCGGAGTTCATTTTCCGAGTGATGTTTTAGCAGGAGTTGTCACAGGAATATTGTCAAGTTATGTAGGTCAGTTTTTATTTGAAAAAATAAGCGAAAAAATTAAAACTGATAAACAGTAGGTAATCTATATGCTTTTAAATTAAAAAGAAAGACTTTAAAAAGTATATATAAGAAAAAATATAAGTAAAAAGCAATATAAAAAATTATGAATACAAAGAACATAATAAAAGGTGTATTTGCCATTTATGTAATAGTAATCTGTTACTGATTATTTTAATGGCTAATACACCTTTTATTTGCTATTTAACCTCCAAAATAAGAGAAGTGCATATAATCTTTACGCTCACCCCAGAATCCTCGGCTAAATCCATATTTTTCAAGAATTTTTACCAAATTACATTTCAAAGGTATTGAGTATTTATTTTTCTTTGGCTTCCAGAAAGAACCGGCAAGAATTTGTTTCCCCTGGACCATATAGTTTTCGTTTGAATTGATGTCAAAGGCAAGGCCTAAGCAATGCTCAGAAGTTGATGAATTTCCGCGCCAATTATAACAACCGATATCATGTATTGGGAATCTTTCCTTGCTTTTATAAATTTCTTTAAACATTTTATCTACAGAAGGAGCAACACCTTTATGAACATAGAGATAAAAAGTTCTCGTATATTTTTTACCATGCCTGTTTATATCCCAAACTTTAGCTTTTACTAATTTCATATTTTTCCAAGCTTGTTTGCTGTTTTTGTATTTATAAATATTTTTATTACCAAATATACGTTTATGTCTGCTTGTGTAATCTTCATCTTTGTATGTGTAGTAATCACAGTATTTTGTATATGTCTCAGGTTCAATACTTTCTAATTTTTTACCTTTTACATTTACATATCCAAATACTTTGTAATAATAAGCAACTCCATTTGTAAGTTTTTTCTGTGTATAAGAAGTGGTTGAGTTACTTTTTATTGTTTTTAATTTTTTGTAACCTGAGTCATAGGATGTTGAGTAATAAATAATATATCCGTCAGCATCATTTAAATTTTTCCAGGTAATTGTATTTGTACCAGGTTTATTAGATGCAGATTTTTTAATTTTAGTTGCATCGATTCTTACGATATCTGATAAAGCAGAAGAAATTGTACCTGAATATTTTTGGCCATTAAATAACACATAAGGGCATACTTTATAATAATAAGTTTGTCCTACAGTCAGATTACAGTCCGTATATGATAATGCTGAATTTTCATAGAAAGAATCATAATATGACAAATTATTATTTGTGGCTGAAGAATTTATATAATCACAAATTAAAGTAAAATCAGAATCCGGATTAGTGCTTCTATAGATATAATAACCTGAAGCATCTGATACAGGATACCAGTTTACTGTCATTGATTTTCCACTTGAAGCTGTAACAGATTGAAGTGCGACCTGATTAAGAGGTATGAGTATCTGATTAGAAACAACTTCATCACTACATATTTCGCCAAAATAATAGTCGTAAGTATAAGCTACGATTTTATAATAATAAGGAACACATTTTGAAATATTGTAATCAGTGTATGATGTGCTGTATCGTGACAATGTAGTTAATAATTCATAAGCCCCATTTTCTGAAGTGGCTCTGTAAATATAAAATCCATTAACATAATAGTTGTCATAGTTCCACGTAAGTGTAACAGATGAAGAGTAAGAATCAGATGAAACAGTTGCGGTAAAATCTGTAGGGGCATTAGGTTTTGTAACAGTTGTTTCTGTCTCTTTCTCTTTCTCGTCAAATGCAAATGCATCTACATGAAAAAATGCTCCTAGTGAAAGAGCAAATATAATAGTCATAACAAGACTAAACTTTTTCATAATAAAAATCCTCCTTTATTTACAAATTCATAGTGTGCTAATAAACATATTCTTGAAAGAATACCTGCGCTATTTGTTACTTTCCGGATTAGACATAATTATATGTATCAAACACGTCATTTTTTCTTTTTTTCTGCGCCGTTTATGGTACCTAAAAAAGTAAAACTCGCCTAAAGGCTCAAACATTACTTTTTCAGGTACACTATGCTCGCAAAAATAGAAAAAATTTCCTATCGTTTGATACATATAATTATGTCTAATCTGAGATACAAACAAATATCTGTGGTATTAAACAAAAATTGCTTTTGTTTTGAACTGACAAAAATAAATGTTGTTTCCAGACAAAATAGTAACATATATATAATATGACATGTTTCTATAAAAATCTACTTTTATTAATTAGAATATTCAGCAAAAAATTTTGCACTAAAAATTTTGATTCCCCCAATATATATAATTAAATCCACTCTAGTAAAGATAAAAAATAAACAGTATATAACAGTTGACAGAACAGTTTGTACTGTTATATACTGTTTATATAAGGAGGGAGTTATATGAATCTTATAATTAATAATTCCTCGCAGACACCTATTTATGAACAAATTGTTGATCAGGTTAAGGAACAGATAATAAGAGGAAATCTTAAGGAAGGTAATGCACTGCCTTCGGTAAGGGCAATGGCGAAAGAACTTAGAATTAGTGCTTTAACAGTAAAGAAGGCATATGATGCATTAGAGCAGGAAGGTTATGTTGTAACAGTTCATGGAAAAGGCAGCTATATTTCTAATATTGGTAGCAATATTAAGTTAGAGGAACTTAGAAGAGAAGTGGAAAAAGATTTTGAAACTGCCATTAGAAAGGGAAAGAGAAGTGGAATGACTGATGATGAGATAAAAGAATTGTTAGAACTTATTTTGGAGGATATGTAATATGATTGAGATTAGTAATATAAAGAAAAACTATCAGAACTTTAGGCTTGAATGTTCGTTAAATATTGCGCCAGGTAGAATAACAGGAATCATTGGAGCTAATGGAGCGGGAAAGAGTACTTTGTTTAAGGCGATTCTTGGTTTAATTAATCTGGATGAAGGACAAATAAAGATTTTTGGAAAAGACAGCAGAAAGTTAGATGTACACGACAAAGAAAAATTAGGAGTTGTGCTTGCAGAGAGTGGATTTAGTGAATATTTAAAAGTTAAGGCACTGGTTCCGATATTAAAAAATATGTATCCGGATTTTGATAAAGATATGTTTTTGAATAAATGTAACAATTTTAACATTCCACTTAATAAGATGATTAAAGATTTATCTACGGGAACAAAGGCGAAATTAAAAGTAATAGTAGCTATAAGTCACAATGCTGAAATATTGATTCTTGATGAGCCAACAGCAGGATTAGATGTTATAACAAGAAATGAAGTTTTAGATATTATTAGAACATATATGGAAGAGGAAATGCGAACTGTAATCATAAGTTCTCATATATCAAGTGATTTAGAAAATTTATGTGATGATATTTACATGATTAATGATGGTAAAATAATTTTGCACGAAGATATGTATAAACTTTTAGATTTGTATGGAGTTATAAAGGCAAATGAAGAACAGTATGAAAATTTAAAATCAGATACAAATTATAAAAATATAATTCTTTGCTGCGAAAAGGAAAAATATGGATATAAATGTATAACTAACGACAGAAAATATATAGTTGATAATTATCCGGAAATAGTTATAGAAAAAGGCAATATAGATGAATTAATTATGGTTTTAGTGAAAGGTGAGAAGATATGAAAGGTTTAATAATAAAAGATTTTCAATTACTTTTTAGTAATAAAAGGATTTTGTATATAGTATTTGCTATAGCACTATTCAGTGCGATGATGGGAGATGGAATAACACTTACATATATTTCATCTTTTGTTGCAGTAATGTTACAGGTTAGTGCATTGGCTACGATTTCATATGATAATTATCAGCATGGAAACACTTTTTTAATGACATTACCGTTAAAAAGAAAAGATTATGTGATAGAAAAATATATTTTTTGCAGTATTATTGCATGTGTTGGAATAATGTTTTCATTAATTCTGGGTTTATTAGCCAGAATGAGAACAAATCATATGAAAATAGAAATAGTTGTCGGAATAGTTATTGCAATAGTATTTTTAATTTACTCCTTTATAGCAATTCCTCTGGAATTAAAGTTTGGAAATGAAGTAGGAAGGACAATACCATTTATTATAGGAGTGGTAATATTTTTAATTGCACAGATTTTAATACAGGTTAATGATAGTTTATTTGATTCAATTATGAATTGGTTAAATAAATTAGAAAATATAAGCGATATAACCGCTTTAATGATTGCGATTGCAGCATTTGTGATTGCATTAACAATAACGATTCCAATTAGTATAAAAATCATTAATAAGAAAGAATTTTAAAAAAATATAAAATCAAACGGTTGAAATTTATTTTATTAAGTGATACTATACTAAAAGATTAGATTAATAAAGGCTGTGAAGGAGAGGAGTAACTTTCGGAGAGTTTATAGAGAGAAGATGGTAGCTGGAAATCTTCAATGAACCGTTAGTGAAGCAGTTCCGGAGCTTTGAACCCAACGGCATTATTGCTTAGTAGGCTTCAACGGGTTCTCCCGTTACAGAGAGATGATGTGGATGTGCATCAGCAGAGTGCAGAATAATAAGTTCTGAATATTAGGTGGTAACACGGAGTAATTCGCCCTAAACGTTTAACAACGTTTAGGGCTTTTTTTATGCATGACAAATCCATATTTATGAAAGTCCGTTTTCAATGAAAACGAAATTTTGATTATCAGGAGGTAAATGAAATGAGAACATTTGAGAAATCATCAAAATTAGATTATGTATGTTATGATATTAGAGGACCAATTATGGACGAAGCCCAGAGAATGAGTGAACAGGGAATTGATATTTTAAAATTAAATATTGGAAATCCTGCACCATTTGGATTTAAGGCACCAAAAGAAATAGAAGAAGCAATTGGAAATAATGCTGCAATTACAGAGGGATATTCAGATTCAAAGGGACTTGTATCAGCAAGGGAAGCAATCCTTAAATATTGTCAAAGTAAGAATATGCCGAATGTATCAATTGATGATATTTATACAGGAAATGGTGTAAGTGAATTGATTACAATGTCAATGAATGGATTATTAAATTATGGAGATGAAGTTTTAGTGCCAATGCCTGATTATCCATTGTGGACTGCATCAGTTACTTTAGCAGGTGGTAAAGCAGTTCATTACAGATGTGATGACAAGCAAAACTGGTATCCTGACATTAAAGACATGGAAAGTAAAATCACTCCGAAGACAAAGGCAATTGTTGTTATAAATCCAAATAATCCAACAGGTGCATTATATCCGACAGAAATATTAGAGCAGATAGTTGATTTGGCAAGAAAACATGAATTAATATTATTTGCTGATGAAATATATGACAGACTTGTTATGGATGGAAAAGAGCATATAGCTCTTTCGTCATTGGCACCTGATTTATTAACTGTAAGTTTTAACGGATTATCCAAATCACATTTAATAGCAGGTTACAGATGTGGATGGATGGTCCTTTGTGGAGAAAAGAAACATGCAAAAGGCTACATAGAAGGAATTAAATTACTTTCAGCTATGCGTTTATGTTCAAATGTTCCTGCACAGTCATTAATTCCGGTAGCACTTGATAATTTGGAAAGCACAAAAGAATTACTTGTTCCGGGTGGAAGAATTTATGAACAGAGAGAAGTGATTTATAATGCTTTAAATGAAATAGATGGGCTTTCAGTAGTAAAACCTACAGCAGCATTTTATATGTTCCCTAAGCTTGATATTAAGAAATTTGGTATTATAGATGATGAAAAATTTGTTCTTGATTTCCTCAAGGAAAAACATATTTTATTTACTCATGGTGGAGGATTCCATTGGGATCAACCGGATCATTTTAGAGTTGTATTTTTACCTGAAGTGTCTGTTTTATCGACAGCAGCAGACAGACTCAATGACTTCTTAAGCGCATATCATCAGAATTAAAGTATTATAATGAATTAATTTGAATATCGTGGTAAAATGAGACTAGGAATGTTCTTTGACTTGAAAGAAACTTTCCTAGTCTTAAATATGCAGTAAAAAAGTCTGCATAAAAAGAAATATATAACGGAGGTTGCTAAAATGAGTAATTTTAAAGAGATTACACCGGAAGAATATAAAGGAAACGTATTTAATGATATAGGAAAAAAATGGATGCTTATAACAGCTGCTAAGGATGGAAAAGTTAATACAATGACTGCTTCATGGGGCAATATGGGAGTTATGTGGGGAAAAGATATTGTATCAGTGTTTATAAGACAGACAAGATTTACAAAAGAGTTTGTTGATAATGCAGACTGCTTTTCAATTTCATTCCTTGACCATGAAAAGTATGCAAAGGAACTTAGTTATTTAGGAACAGTATCAGGAAGAGATGAAGATAAAATAAATAAAGCAAATCTTCATGTAGAATTTAGCGGAGATGTTCCTTATATAGAAGAAGCAGATGATGTTATGATTTGTAAAAAGATGTTTAGACAGACTATGGAACCGGACGCTTTTATTGATAAAGAAGCATTAGAAAAATGGTATAGCGATAAGAATTATCATGACATGTATATGGCATCAATAGAACATATATTAGAAAAAAAATAATAAATGCAGGGTATTTTGTACCACATGCAAAAGAAAGGATAAGTATTGAAAGTAGGGCATATTAGAGATTATTTCATCCGTGGAATACTAAAAACTGACACATTTCAGAAAGTGCATGAAAATATAATGCCAATGAATGAATTAATGGCATATTACAGATGTGCTATTATGGAGGTAGAAACTAAGTTTAAAGTACTGAATGAAGAATTTTCACTTCAGTATGACAGAAATCCAATTGAAACTATTAAATCAAGATTAAAATCAGCAGATGGTATTGTTGAAAAATTGAACAAAAAGAATTTACCATTTACTGTTGAGGCAATAGAAGAATATATTAAAGATGTAGCAGGTGTAAGAGTTATCTGTTCATTTGAAGAAGATATATATCTTTTAGCAGACTGCTTATTAAAGCAGGATGATATAGTTTTATTAGAGATGAAAGATTATTTCAAAAATCCTAAGGAAAATGGATATAGAAGTTTACATTTAATTGTAGAAGTACCGATTTTCCTAAAAGAGGGAAAGAAGTATATGAAGGTCGAAGTTCAGCTTAGAACTATCGCAATGGATTTTTGGGCTACGCTTGAACACAAACTAAGATATAAAAAGAACATAAAACCGGAAATACTAGAAGAATTATCACAGGAATTATATGACTGTGCAGAAATGACAGCAAAGCTGGATGCTAAGATGTCATTGATTAAGAACAGACTTTCACAGGAAAACGGAGAAGAAATCAGATGAAAAAACTAATATCATGGAATGTAAACGGATTAAGAGCCTGTCTTGGAAAGAATTTTATGGAATTTTTTGATTATGTAGATGCAGATATATTTTGTTTACAGGAAACAAAGATTCAGGAAGGACAGGTAGACTGGAATAAAGAAGGATATTATGCATATTGGAATTATGCAGAAAAGAAAGGATATTCAGGAACAGCAATCTTTTCAAAAGAAAAGCCTTTAAACGTTACTTATGGCATAGGCATTGAAGAACATGATAAAGAAGGAAGAGTAATTACATTAGAATTTGATAATTACTATATGGTTACAGTGTATACTCCAAATTCTCAAAATGGTCTTGCACGACTTGAATATCGTATGAAATGGGAAGATGATTTTAGAAATTATCTATTAAATTTAAAGAAAAATAAGCCTGTTATAGTAACAGGAGATATGAATGTTGCACATAAAGAGATAGACCTTAAAAATCCTAAAACAAACAGAAAGAATGCAGGATTTACTGATGAAGAAAGACAGAAAATGACGGAACTTTTAGAGGTAGGATTTATAGATACATTCAGATATTTTTATCCTGATACAGAAGGAATATATTCATGGTGGTCATATAGGTTTAAGGCAAGAGAAAAGAATGCAGGATGGCGTATAGATTATTTCCTTGTATCTGATGATTTAAAAGATAAAATAATTGATGCACATATTCATACTGAAATAATGGGCTCAGATCATTGCCCTGTTGAGTTAACAGTAGAATTATAAAAGAAATAGGTTGTGATTCAGTTAATGCAATTGGTGATTGAGGTTGAGTTAACAGTAGAGTAGTAAAATAAAGGTTACAGATTATCATATATAGTGATTAGTCTGTAACCTTTTTATAATAAGTTTAATTAAACATTTCTTCTTGTAAATGCATCATGTGCAATAAACAGGAATAAGAAAATGTGTATTGCAATAACGCTAACTGAAAAAATAGGTGTCATACCAAAGAATGTAAATGAATTTTCAACAATGTTTGAGAATGACATATTTGCAAATATCGTGTAACGTACAAAGTCTAATGATAACATTTGTGCAATTGAAACAGCCATATCCGAACCTAAGTAAATCATGATTGGAATTGCAATTGCTATAGCTGAATTCCTAAATAATGCTGATAACATAAATGCTATGATGGCAGTAATCATTATTGCTCCAAATGTCATGAAGAAATTAGAGAGGATATGTAACAATCCTGAACTTGCAATAATGCTTCCGTTTTTAACTATTAACAGAGGTGTAGATAATTCTCCCGTACCAAACACAATAATAGTGAGTAAAACAGATAATACATATGATAATAATGTTAAAACAAATCCATATGTTAAAAATGTAATAAATTTGCTCCAAAAGATTTTGTATCTTTTCACAGGTGTTATAAGTAAGAATTTAATTGTTCCATTAGAAAATTCAGATGAAACAGTGGTTCCGGCTAAAATAATCAAAATAAGAGCAATAATAATTGTAGCATTAATACATCTTTTTAAAGATAAAAATGCATTGCCTGTGTATATATATGGTTCATATGATGACATCTGAGGATCAGGGTTTTTATAAATAACTGAATCAGTATTATTTTCTAACTGATATTTTGCTATCAGATAATTTGATTCAGTAGTATTAAATTCTGTTTCGTCATATGAAGCACCACTTTCTTTTGTTGAAAGTAAATCGGAATAGCTAGTATCATATTGTGAAAAATTAGATATAAGACTGTATTTTTGAGCGTTTGAATCAGGATCTATATCATTTTTTAAATAGTTTTCATAAGTATCCTTTAATAATTTAGCACCGTCTTTTGTATGACCATCGTTGTTAATTGAATCGGCAGTTAACTGAATATAACTTTTCCAATCATTATCTTTAAGTGAAGAAACAATTGTATCACATAATTTTTGATAATGTTCACGGTCTTCATTTGAGTTGACTAAATCAGATGAACCATCTTTATCAAATGAATTAATTGAACTTAAATATGAATAGTAATCGCTTAAAGCATTTGATTCCCAACGTGAATTGTCATATATATCTTGCATTGTATAATCAAGAGATTTAGCAAGTTTTAATTCTTCTATATACGCATCGTCTCTATATTCATCAGTTTCACTAGTTGCATATTGTAATTCCTGATCAATAGAAGAGTAATAAATATCATCGTTATTATTACAGGAAAATTTTGTAAAAACTGAAATGCCAATTATAAATAATACAATGGCTGCAAGAAAGAAATAAGTGCTTTTTTTATGAAATAATTTTGAATATTCGTTTTTGATTAAATTAAGCAATTTGGTTACCTCCTTTTACGTTAGTTATTTCCATAAAGGCATCTTCAAGTTTCTGGTTTTCAATAGGAATAATGGCGTAAATGCTGATTTTGTTTTTAACAAGTAAATCTGTAATTGTAGAAACAATGTCTTTAGATGAATCCCTGTTAATCTTTAATTCAAATGTAGTATCGCCTGTTATTGAATTTACAATATCAGGGTTATAGTCTGTAATGATAGTAATAGCAGAATTACTGTCTGATACTTCAAAGTTGTAAGTTACATCCTGACCTGATACAATATGAAGCATATTTTCCATCGTATCAACACTTAAAATATTTCCGTTTGACAAAATAGCTACTCTGTCGCACATTAATTCCATTTCGCTCATAAGATGACTTGATACTAAAACGCAAACATCTTCTTTGTGAGCCATATTTGTTAAAATATCACGTAACTGTTTAATTCCTGCAGGGTCAAGACCGTTGGTAGGCTCATCTAAAATTAACACTTTAGGATTGTGCAATAATGTAATAGCAAGTCCTAAACGCTGTCTCATACCTAGAGAATATTTGCCTACTTTTTCATTTATACGATTTGATAAACCGACAAGCTCAATTACTTCGTTAACTCTTTCAATAGTTACTGACTTGTGTAAACGTGCATATTGTAAAATATTTTGCTTACCGGTCATATATTTATAAAATTCAGGATTTTCAACGATAGCTCCGATATTTTCCATGGCAGCTTCAAAGTCATGCTCAAGACTTTTTCCGTTGATTAAAATTTCACCATCATCTATATTGAGCAAACCTGTAATCATTTTAATTAAAGTTGTTTTACCGGCTCCGTTTGGACCAAGAAGGCCGAATACTTCACCTGTTTTTGTTTCAAATGATACTTTGTTTAAAACAGTTCTGGAACCAAATCTTTTTTCTATATTCTTAATTTCCAATGCTGTACTCATGTTAATCCTCCTTATCGTCAAGTTTTGTGCAGTTTGAGTCTGTAACATAACTGTCCCAGGTACTTATTTTCCATTTGCCTGATTCATAAGTGTAGTAAATAGTACCTTCGCAAGTGCAGTTTACTTTATAATAATCATTAGTTGAGGCGTTGTTGGAATCTTGTGAATCTTCAGAACCATCATCGTAATAATCATTATTGTAATCGCTAAGTGTACAAATAGTACCCGGTGTAAATACTGTAGATGTTTCTTTTCCAACGATATCTACTGTGTATTTTATATTTGCACTGGCAATTTTAGGACCGGCTTTTGAAATCTTAACTGACTGAACTGAACCGGATGCATCTTTTATATCAAATAAAGAATTGTCAGAGTCAAGAGTAGAATCTAAAGTTGCTTTCATGCCTGAGATAGTAGAACCACTTGATGAATAATGTTTATCTGTCCAATAATTATTTAACATGTCTGTAATAAGTTCGCGATGTTTATTTAAATCAACTGATTCAGAGTTTGTTTTTAAAACATCGTTTATATAATTTTCAGTTGTTTGTCTAATAGTATCTTTTTGTGTTGAGAATGTTATGTAATCAACAGAAACGTAGATTACAAGAATAACAAGACAAATAGCAGACAATATAATTCCACGATTTGTCTTCTTTAAAAATTTCTTCATAAAAAATAACCTCCAATTTGTTTTGTGAATTTATAATATCAAACTAAAAAATGTTTTTCATTTATAAAAAATTAAAATTGTCTTAAGATAGGAGCATCAAAGTCAGGGATATGACTTCGTCATTTATAAGTAACATATAATAACAAATAATAAAAAATAATAAAAAATGATAGCGAATAATAAAATGTGTTTGAAAAAACATAAAAGTAATGTAAAATTAACTATATGAATGATAGGAAAGATTAAAAATATAGTTGGAAAAAGAAATTGTTTTATATATACTATTCCAACCAATATCAGTTAATCAAAGGTAGGAAACAATACATATTAAAAGGAGGAAAGTGAATGATAAATTTTGCAACGATAGGAACAAATTTTGTAGTTGATTGGTTTTTAGAGGCGGTAGAACAATGTGATAACTTATGCTATGTGGCAACATATTCAAGAGATAAGGAAAAAGGAGAAGCATTTAGCAAAAAGCATAATGGGAAAATGGTGTTTACGGATTTGAATAAGCTTGCTAAATGTGATGAAATTCATGCAGTATATATTGCAAGCCCTAATAGCTTACATTATGAACAGACTAAACTTTTGATTGAAAATGGAAAACATGTAATGATTGAAAAGACAATTACAAGCAATCAAAAAGAATTAGAAGAATTAATAAATTTGGCAATAAAGCATAATGTAGTAATAATGGAAGCAATGAGAAATGTAATTGACCCGGGATTTTTTGCTATAAAAGAAGCAATAGAACTTGTTAAGCCTGTTAGAAGAGTAAGCTTTCAATATTGTCAATATTCATCAAGATACGATAAATATAAGCAGGGAATATTTGAAAATGCATTTCGTAAGGAATTTTCAAATGGAGCATTAACGGATATAGGTGTATATTGTGTGCATCCGCTTGTAAAATTATTTGGTATGCCACAGGAAATAATGGCAATGGCACAAATATTACCTGATAGTATTGATGGACAGGGAACAATAATTGCAAAATATCCTGAAATGTTGGCAGAAGTATTGTATTCAAAGATAACAAATTCAAAGATACCTAGTCAGATTCAGGGAGAAAAAGGAGCAATTATTATTGAGGACATACCTAACCCGAGAAAAGTAAAAGTTATTTTTAACGATAATACGGAAAAGATAATTAAAGTGCCTGAATGTGAAAATAATCTTGTATTTGAAGCAAAAGAGTGGGCACGACTTATTGAAATTGGAAAATTTACAGACGAACATATTAAATATTCACATATGTGTGTTAAAGTTATGGATGAAGCAAGAAGGCAACAGGGGGTTGTATTTCCAGCAGATTAGGGAAGGTAGCAAGTTCTAATTCAAATGATGCACCACAGGAATTTGTTGTAATTGGAATGAAATAGTTATAATTAAATTTCAAATAAAAAATACACCTCATTTCGAGGTGTATTTTTATTAAAGATTATTGGAACAGACGCATTCAAAGGCGAACACCGTCCGCAAGCGTCTGCGTAGGCAATATGCTTACTTCGTAAGCACATTACATGTAGTGGACTAGACGGGAGTTGAACCCGTGTCCAAAAGCCTCTCCATTGTACTTCTTCTATCATAGTCAGTTATTTAACATTCCCTTAAACAAACCGGAACTAACACCGTTTTGCTCTTAGTAGCTTCATAAAATCACTGAAAGCGCAAAGCTTAGCAATCAGAGTTTCCTGCTAAAGTCGATGCCAATATCAGGGCCGCAGGCAACCTTGTATTGACAGCTGCCATTAATTAGGCAGCGTAAGCTAAATTATCTTCAGCGTTTAATTTTAATTGTATGATTTAACGCATCATCTACGGATAGCTTCTCCAACTTCAAAACCCCTGTCGAAACCAGTACTAGCCCTTACTGGAGTAGGTAAAAGTCTACCTTGGTCTTTTATTTTAAAACATATTTTAAATATAGTCAATTGGAAATATTGTCTATTTTTGCTTTGGTGTATATAAGTTAGAATACCAATATAAAACTCCGATTCCAACACCACCAATGATATTACCGATAGTTACAGGTAATAAATTTTTAACGATGAAGTTCCACCAGCTAAGACCTGTTACATCTAATCCATAATTTCCATACATCTGATTAATGAATAAACCACCACTTATATAACTCATATTTGCAACGCTATGTTCAAAAGCACAAATAACGAAAACGATAATAGGGAAGAATAAACATATAATTTTGCTTGCAGCAGATTCGGTCATAAATGTCATAAATACTGCAACACATACTAAAATATTACAAAAAATACCTTTAATAATGGCATCAGTAAATGAAATATTGCATTTAGATACAGCAGTACTTAAGAGATTTGTTGCTAATTGTCCATTAAATAAAGTATAAACATGACCGTATGTACATAAAAATGTAAATACAACACTTCCTATAAAACTTCCTATATAAACAACAACCCAGTTCTTAAGCATTTTCGCTACAGAAAGTTTTTTCTCAAGAACAGAAATAATCATAAGGTTGTTACCTGTAAATAACTCACTTCCGTTTAAAACTACCATTGCTAAACCAGCAGGGAAGATACATGCATTTATCAATCTTGCTATAGCTGCATTTTCTAATGAACATGATGCAGCGGCAGCACCGGTTCCGGCTATGGAAATAAAGAATCCGGCTACAATTCCTAATACCAACATTTTTAATGTAGGTAAATTACCTTTGACAACACCTACTTTTGAATAGCGTTCAGTTGCTTCTCTTGTACTAATCATTTTTGTTACCTCTATTTTTATTTTTTCTTTTTTGTTCCCCCTCAAATATATAAAAAACCAAAGATATTTTTACCATATATTAACGCGAATGTAAAGGTTATAAACATAGAAGAAACACAATAAATGACAACAAATTATATAAAGTAACAAAATTGTTATTAAAAATTAATAAAATTTACGACAAAAATAATATTTTCTTTTTAAACAAATTATTGTATTATAGGCGTATCGTAAATAAGTATGCCTATTTAATAGGTAAGAAATAAAAATAATAGTTACGCTGTAGCAGGAGGGATTATGAGAAGATTAGCATTATTAATGATTTTTAGCATTGTAGCTACTATGACTTTTGGATGTGGAAAAACGGAAGGAGAAGAAAAGAGTACAAAAGAGGAAGTAACTACAATTCAGGAAACAGAAGAGCCATTGGAAACAAAAGATGACAAGGTTGATTTGTTAGAATACATAGATGAATTAAAAAGAGTAGCTTATTATTTTAATATGAAAGAATCTGATAGTGAAAAAGGAAATGTAGAGCAACATTGGAAAGGAAATGGCATCGAAATAAATGTAATTAAAGGTTCAAGTCAGAAACTTCATGACTATAACTATCCTGATTTTCAAATTATTGTAACTGATAATGATGAAATTTCAGTGCTTGGATACTCTTTAGGGGATGAGATTAATTATTACATGGATCCTGTAGTTGAAAAAATGGGATGGGATGTTAATTATGATGGAAGACTTGATGAAAAAAGAAGTGTTGTATTTACGAAAGTTGCAGATGACAGAATACTCTATGTTTCATTTACATCAGATGACAAAGATATTACACAAATGGAAATATATACAGATTATAAAGAAGTAGTAAATGAAGTAGTACAGGATAAACAGAAAGAACTATATGAAAAATACGAAAAAACTTTGTATAAATTACAAAGCAAAGACCCAAATCAAAATGTTGAGTTCGCAAAAATAGGAAATAATTATTATCCATGTATGCTTGTGTGGAGTAAGGAAAGCCGCGAAATGAAACTTTATTATTTGAATAAAAAAGGTAAAATTGCCCATACTAAAGCATTTCAGTCTATGACATATAATCAGGATGGAACAGTTACGCTTGTTAATAATATAATTGGGAATACACAAATTGTTGTATGCCAATACAAGGATGAAAAGTTGAAAGTTATTTCAAGACTTGTAACTGACAACTCAGGAAATACAAAAAAATATCTAATAAACGATAATGAAGTAACAGAGAAAGAATATAATAAAGTCGTAAACTCATATAAGAGAGATAACGACAGATATAGAACATATTCTTATAATGGAGCTGAATACAGTGGATATGAAGACGTTTCGCATGCACTTTCAGCATTAGAAACAAAAATTCAGCAAATTGAGCAGGCAGAAGCAGAAAAATAACTATATTTCATAAAATCATCACATATTTTGTGTTATATTTTACATTATAGAAGTTGAAATGTTATTTCTATATGAAATATTAGTGCTGCGGAGGTACACATAAATGGATGAATTAAAGATTTTAGTTGTAGATGATGAATCAAGAATGAGAAAACTTGTTAAGGATTTCCTTGTAAAGAAACAATATAAGGTATTAGAAGCAGGAGACGGCGAAGAAGCAATTGAGGTATTCTTTGGAAACAAAGATATTTCATTGATAATTCTTGACGTTATGATGCCTAAAATGGACGGTTGGGAAGTATGTAAGGAAATAAGAAAATTTTCAAAAGTCCCAATCATAATGCTTACAGCAAAAAGTGAGGAAAATGATGAACTTAAAGGATTTGAACTTGGAGTTGATGAATACATATCAAAACCTTTCAGTCCTAAAATATTAGTTGCAAGAGTTGATGCAATTTTACGACGTGCTAATAAAATTGGCGCTGATATGACAATAGAAGCAGGAGATATTAAGATAGATAAGGCTGCTCATATTGTTAAGGTTAAAGATAAGGAAATTGAACTAAGCTTTAAAGAATTTGAATTGTTGACATATTTTATTGAAAATAAAGGAATTGCTCTTTCAAGAGAAAATATTTTAAATAATGTATGGAATTATGATTACTTTGGAGATGCCAGAACAATAGATACACATGTCAAGAAACTTAGAAGTAAATTAGGTGACTGTGGTGATTACATAAAGACTGTTTGGGGCATGGGATATAAATTTGAGGTAAACTAATGAAACATTCAATTAAGTATAAACTGCCAATATTAATCATTGTAATTATGACAGTAGCTATTGCGCTTGCATCAACATTTGGAACAGCTTTTATTGAAAAATATTATATTTCACATAAAAAAGATGTTATTGTTGCTGTATATAATAAGATGGCTCAGGTTGTAAAAGAAGATAAGGATTTATCTGAAAGCGACAACGTACAGGCGCTAAATGATGAGTGTGAAAATGCCGGTGTAACAATAATTATGATAGACAGTTCCGGAAACACAATATATGAATATGGTGCAGGAAAGACATTACAAAGACGTTGGCAGGAAATGATATATGGTGCGGCATTTGGAGCCGAAAGAGAAAGAACTATTATAGAAAAGAATGACAATTATACGATGCAAAGAGCCAGAGATTTATTGTCTGACCAGGAATATTATGAATTGTTTGGAACATTAGATTCAGGCTATTACTTTGTAATCAGGGTATCGGTTCAGAATATGAGGGAGACTCTTAACATTACAAATAAATTCTATTTGATTCTTCTTATATCTATGACTGTTGTAATGACAATTATGATGATTATAGTAACGAGAAGATATACGGACCCGATACTTGAACTTGCAACAATTTCAACAAGAATGTCAAATTTGGATTTTGATGCTAAATATACAGGAAAACATAAAGATGAAATAGGCGTTCTTGGAAATAGTATGAATGAGTTGTCAGCTAAATTGGAAGGGACAATCCTTGAACTTAAAAAGGCAAATATAGAACTGCAAAAAGATATCGAGCAAAAGATTGAAATTGATGAGATGAGAAAAGATTTTATTTCAAATGTATCTCATGAATTAAAAACACCGATTGCTCTTATTCAGGGATATGCAGAAGGTTTAAAGGATAATATTAATGACGACCCTGAAAGTATGGAATTTTATTGTGATGTAATTATTGATGAGTCAGATAAAATGAACAAAATGGTTAAAAAACTGCTGGCACTTACACAGATTGAATTTGGAAATAAACAGGTAAATATCGAAAGATTTAATCTTGTTGATGTCATGGAAGGCATTATTAAATCCGTTCAGTTAAGAGCGGAGCAGGAGAATGTTAAAATAATATTTGAAAATAAAGAACCTGTATATGTTTGGGCAGATGAATTTCAAATTGAGGAAGTAATTACAAACTATGTAAGTAACGCATTTAACCATATTGACGGAAAAAGAATAATTGAGATGAAAATTGTAGAAAAAGATGGTATAGTAAGAATGTCAGTCTTCAATACCGGTAAACAGATTCCTGAAAATGAATTGGAAAATGTTTGGATTAAATTCTATAAAGTAGATAAGGCAAGAACCAGAGAATATGGTGGAAATGGCATTGGACTTTCTATTGTTAAGGCGATTGCTGACAGTATGAATAAAAAATGCGGAGTATTTAACCATGAGGATGGTGTTGAATTCTGGTTTGAATTAGATGGAAAAGCTTCAGAGGAAGGACTGGAATATGATAGCAATAATTGACTATGATGCAGGAAATATTAGAAGTGTTGAGAAGGCGTTTCAATTTCTGGGAGAAGAAACGATACTAACACGAGACAAGGATGTAATTTTAGGTGCAGACAAAGTTGTACTTCCGGGCGTAGGCTCATTTGGTGACGCTATGGAAAAGCTTAATAAGTATGATTTAGTTGATACTGTGAAGGAAGTTGTGTCACGAAACATACCATTTCTTGGAATATGTTTAGGCTTACAGTTATTATTTGAAGAAAGTGATGAAACACCGGGAGTAAATGGACTTGGAATTCTACCGGGCAAGATTATAAAGATACCTGAAGGTGAAGGTTTGAAAGTTCCACATATTGGATGGAATTCGTTAGATTTTCATAATAATGGAAGATTATTTAAAGGAATAGATGAGAAAGCATATGTTTATTTTGTTCACTCTTATTATTTGAAAGCAGATGACGAAAACATCGTAACAGCAACTACTGAGTATGGTGTACATATACATGCGTCCGTTGAGAAAGAAAATGTATTTGCATGCCAGTTTCATCCGGAAAAGAGTGGAGATATAGGACTAAAAATATTGAAAAATTTTGCAGAGATAAATTAGTTATTTCGAGTAGGAAAATTCCTACTCGATTTTGTCGTATTTTATATTAGGAGGAAAATATGCACACAAAGAGAATTATACCTTGTTTAGATGTTAACAATAATCGTGTTGTAAAAGGAGTAAATTTTGTTAATTTGCGTGATGCAGGCGACCCTGTAGAGGTAGCAAAAGCATACAATAAGGCGGGAGCAGATGAATTGGTGTTCCTTGATATTACAGCATCATCTGACAATAGAAATACAGTTGTAGATATGGTAAGAAGAGTAGCTGAGCAGGTTTTTATACCATTTACAGTTGGAGGCGGAATCAGAACTGTAGACGACTTTAAGACTTTGCTTAGAGAGGGAGCAGATAAGATATCTATAAACTCATCGGCTATTATGAATCCAAGACTTATAAGTGATGCAGCTGATAAATTTGGAAGTCAGTGTGTAGTTGTTGCCATAGATGCAAAAAGAAGAGCACACGGCTCGGGCTGGAATATTTACAAAAATGGTGGAAGAGTAGATGTTGGAATAGACGCTGTGGAATGGGCGCGTAAAGTAGATAAATTAGGGGCAGGAGAAATACTTCTTACAAGTATGGATTGCGATGGAGTTAAGAGGGGATATGATGTAGAACTTACAAGAATCATATCTGAAAATGTGTCAATACCTGTAATTGCATCAGGTGGGGCAGGTAAAAAAGAGCATTTTTATGATGCACTGACAGAAGGAAAGGCTGATGCAGCACTAGCAGCATCATTATTCCACTATAAAGAATTAGAAATAAATGACCTTAAACATTACCTTAAGGAAAAAGGTGTCCAGGTTAGAATATAATTGGAAAAACGAATTAAGATTCAGTATATAGAATTTTCCAGACAATAGCCTTAATTTAAAGTTAAGGCAATATAGATTATTATATAGAGTGAGAGATTAAAATGAAATATTATTTTATAATTAATCCTGAAAGTGGCAGATTTGCCAATGATAAAGAAGGGTTTATTGAAAGAATAGATAAAGCGTGCAGGCTTAGAGACATAAAATACGAAATTCATTACACTGATGGATTTGGTAAAGCCAGAAAAGTGGCAGAAAGCATCCCGGATGATGAAGAATGCATTTTGTTCTCAGTAGGCGGAGATGGAAATTTAAATGAAATAATAAATGGTGTTGTTAAGAAACATATGACAGTAGGTGTTATACCGGCAGGAAGCGGAAATGATTTTTACAGAACATTGTCTGCACTTGGAAAAGGCGAACACAGATGTGACTTAGGAATTATCAATGACAAGTATTTTATAAATATTGCATGTATAGGCTTAGATGCTGATATAGCAAATAACATAAGTGTAATCAGACAAAAGAAGTGGATACCTGTAGGTCAAAGATATACATGTAGCATAATTTATTCGTATTTTAAATATAAATTTAAAGAATTAACTACAATATTTGGTGAACAGTCTAAAAAAGGCGAATACACAATAGTTACTGTATGTAATGGACAGTATTATGGTGGAGGACACAGAATTGCACCACATGCATTAATAGATGATGGATACTTTGAAATATATATGGTTGATAAAATGCCTAAAATATTAATACCGGGACTTTTATTAAAATTAAAAAACGGAAGACATGAAAAGTCAAAGAGAGTGGTAAGATACACAGACAAAGGATTAAAAATTCAGTCAGATATTCCTGTAACATGTAATGTTGACGGAGAAATGCTAACAGATACTGAATTTAAAATCAGAATCGAGAAAAGTGCAATAAAAGTTTATAATGATCCGCAGTTCGTAGAAGAAATAGTTGGTAACAATATTTGACAGAGGTTAAATAAATGGGAATGATAACAAATGATTGGTTAGAAGCAATACAGCCTGAATTTTCTAAACCATACTACAAAGAATTATATAGTTTTGTTAAAGATGAATACAGTAAAACAATAGTATATCCTCCGGCAGAAGATATATTTAATGCATTTCATTTTACACCACTTAAGGATGTAAAAGTATTGCTGCTTGGGCAGGACCCATATCATAATGTAAATCAGGCGCATGGATTGAGTTTTTCGGTATTACCCGGAAATGATATACCACCTTCATTACAAAATATTTATAAAGAATTGCATGATGATTTGGGATGTTACATACCTAATAATGGCTATTTGAAAAAATGGGCGGATCAGGGGGTACTGTTACTTAACACGGTGTTAACTGTAAGAGCTCATCAGGCAAATTCTCATCAGGGACACGGTTGGGAACAGTTTACTGATGCAGTTATAGAAGCTGTAAATGCACAGGACAGACCGATAGTAATATTTTTGTGGGGATCACCTGCACAAAAGAAAGCAAAGATGTTGACTAATCCAAAACATTTGGTGCTTAAATGTCCACATCCAAGTCCGCTTTCTGCATACAGAGGATTTTTTGGATGCAAACACTTTAGCAAAGCAAATGAATTTCTAAAGGCAAATGGAATAGAACCAATAGACTGGCAAATAGAAAATATTTAATTTACCTAAGATGAAAGGAAAAATATGAGCATATTAAATGTAGAACATTTAACACATGGTTTTGGCGATAGAGCAATTTTTGATGATGTATCATTTAGATTATTAAAAGGTGAACATATAGGACTTGTTGGAGCGAATGGTGAAGGTAAGTCAACGTTTATGAATATAATAACAGGTAAATTGCAACCTGACGAAGGCAGAGTTGAATGGGCTAAAAATGTCAGAGTAGGATATTTAGACCAGCATATCGTTTTAGAAAAAGGAATGACAATAGAGGATGTTTTAAAATCGGCATTTGACTTCCTGTTTGAAATGGAAGAAAACATGAATGACATTTGCAATAAAATGGGTGATGCGGATGAGAAGCAACTTGAAATATATATGGATGAACTTGCCGTTATTCAGGATATGCTTACAATGCATGATTTTTATCTGATAGATTCAAAGGTAGAAGAAATAGCAAGGGCATTTGGATTAACAGATTTAGGACTTGATAAAGATGTAAATGATTTAAGTGGTGGTCAGAGAACAAAGGTATTGCTTGCAAAACTATTGTTAGAAAAGCCTGACATTTTATTGCTTGATGAACCGACAAACTATTTGGATGCCGAACATATTGAATGGTTAAAGAGATATTTACAGGATTATGAGAATGCTTTTATTTTAATATCACATGATATACCGTTTTTAAATAGTGTTATTAATTTGATTTATAATATGGAAAACCGGAAACTAGACAGATATGTAGGCGATTACGATAAGTTTAAAGAAGTACACGCCGTAAAACAGGCACAACTTGAGGCTGCATATAACAGACAGCAAAAAGAAATTGCTGATTTAAAGGATTTTGTGGCAAGAAATAAAGCTAGAGTTTCAACAAGAAACATGGCAATGTCAAGGCAGAAAAAACTTGATAATATGGATTTAATTGAACTTGCAGGAGAAAAACCAAAACCGGAATTTAGATTTAAGGAAGCAAGGACGTCCGGCAAATTTATAATAGACACAATGAATCTGGTAATCGGATATGATAAGCCATTATCTGTGCCACTTAATTTGTCTATGGAAAGAGGACAGAAAATTGCAGTAATAGGAACAAATGGTATTGGAAAAACAACTCTTTTAAGAAGTATTTTAGGAGAAATTAAACCTATAGATGGAAAAGTTGAATTGGGAGATTATCTGCAAATAGGCTATTTTGAACAGGAAATAAAGGAAGAAAACCGTTCTACATGCCTTGAGGAAATCTGGGATGAATTCCCTTCATTTAACCAATATGAAGTAAGAAGCGCGTTGGCTAAATGTGGACTTACTACAAATCATATTGAAAGTCAGATAAGAGTGTTAAGCGGAGGAGAGCAGGCAAAAGTCCGTCTTTGCAAATTAATTAACAGAGAAACAAATCTTTTGGTTCTTGACGAACCTACAAATCATTTGGATGTAGATGCTAAGGCAGAATTAAAGAGAGCGCTTACAGAATACAAGGGAAGCATACTTATGGTATGTCATGAACCTGATTTTTATGAGGATTGGGTAACAGATGTGTGGGATGTAAGCCAGTGGAGTCTGTTAGATTAAGATATAAGACATATAATAAATTAGATAGAATATCACAAAACAAGGCATGGGTTCATTTCGAACCTATGCCTTGTTTTGTATGATATACCAAATGGTACATATTTTAATTCTCTTTTTCTTTCAATCTTTTATTTGCAGTTGCAAGCATAAGTTTAATTCTGTTTAACTGATTAACTTCACTTGCACCGGGATCATAGTCAACAGCAACAATATTTGCTTCTGGGTGCATTGCACGAAGTTTTTTAATAACACCCTTTCCAACAATATGATTTGGAAGACAGGCAAAAGGTTGTGTACAAACGATGTTTGGAACTCCGTCTTTTATTAAGTGAAGCATTTCACCTGTAAGGAACCAACCCTCACCGGTTTGGTTGCCGATTGATACAACTTCTTCAGCCATTTCAGACATTTCCCAAATATCACTTGTAGGAGTGAAGTGTTTACTCTTTATCAAAGCGTCTTTAGCTGTTCTTCTGAAATATTCTATAGCTTTTATTCCAATATTGCTAAGAATAACTGATGATTTCTTGAAACCTAATTTTTCAGCTTTAAATGTAGAATTCCTAAATCCGTATAAGAAGAAGTCTACAAGGTCAGGCATAACGGCTTCAGCACCTTCAGATTCCAATAAGTTTACAAGGTCGTTGTTAGCAGTAGGAGAGAATTTAACAAGAATTTCACCTACTATACCAACACGAGGTTTTTTAATATTCTTTACAGGAATGGCATCAAATTCTTCAACAATCTTTTTGAGATTATTTTTATATCGCTTCATTCCAAATTTATTATCTGAAAGTTCAGCACATAATTTATCTTCCCATTTCTTATGAAGTGCATCTGTTTCACCGGAGTTTACTTCGTAAGGTCGTGTCCTATATACAACTCTCATAAATAAGTCTCCATACATGGCTGCCTGAACTGCTTTGACAGCAAACTTAGGAGTAAACTTAAAGCCACTATTCTTTTCAATGCCCGATAAACTAAGTGAAAGAACAGGAATATATTCTAATCCTGCTTTTTCTAATGCACGTCTGATAAATCCGATATAGTTAGTAGCACGACATCCGCCACCTGTCTGAGTAATAACAACAGCCACTTTGTGTAAATCATATTTTCCAGATAATAATGCTTCCATAATCTGACCTACAACAATAAGTGAAGGGTAGCAGGCATCATTGTTAACATACTTAAGACCCATATCAATGCATGATTGTTCACTTGGAAGAACTTCAAAGTTGTATCCACATGAATTCATTGCAGATTGAAGCATCTTAAAGTGAATTGGACTCATCTGAGGTGTAAGTATTGTATATTTTTCATCAAACATCTGCTTTGTAAATTCAACTTTTTTGATTGAAGATGGCTTGATGTCTCTTTGATAATTTCTTTCTTTTCTTATTCTAATGGCTGAAAGAAGAGAACGTATTCTGATTCTTGCAGCGCCTAAGTTATTAACTTCATCGATTTTAAGAACAGTGTAAATCTTTCCTGATTTAGTTAAAATATCATTTACGCAGTCAGTCGTAACGGCATCAAGACCACATCCAAATGAATTGAGCTGAACTAAATCAAGATCATCTCTTGTTTTTACATAGTTAGCAGCTGCATAAAGTCTTGAATGGTACATCCACTGGTCAGATACAATCAAAGGTCTTTCAACAGGAGCTAAATGTGAAATAGAATCTTCTGTTAAAACGGCAAGACCATAACTGTTAATCATTTCAGGAATACCGTGGTTGATTTCAGGGTCAACATGGTATGGACGACCTGCAAGTACGATACCGTGAAGATTATGTTCCTTTATATATGCTAATGTCTCTTCGCCTTTTTTGCGAATGTCATCTCTTGAAGCTAATAATTCTACCCATGCAGCATGTGCAGCCTGAGTAATTTCGGCTTTAGAAATATCAAATTCTTTTGAAAATTCTTCAACAAGTCGGCTTGTAATAGTTCCCTCATTTGTTAAAGCCATAAACGGATTCATAAATTTGATAGAATTATCGTTTAATTCTTCAACGTTATTTTTTATATTTTCTGCATAAGATGTAACAATAGGGCAGTTGTAGTGGTTATTAGCATCCGGTGTTTCATTTCTTTCGTATGGTATACACGGATAGAAAATAAAATCAATACCGTTTCTGATTAACCAGGTAACATGACCGTGAGCAATCTTTGCAGGATAACATTCTGATTCACTAGGAATTGATTCAATACCTAATTCATATATTTTTCTTGAAGACTCAGGTGAGAGAACAACTCTGTATCCTAATCTTTTAAAGAAAGTAGCCCAGAATGGGAAATTCTCATACATATTAAGTACACGTGGAATTCCTACAGTTCCTCGTTTAGCATTTTCCTCAGACAATGGTTCGTAATCAAACATTCTGTGGAATTTATATTCAAATAAGTTAGGAATGTTATCTTTATTTTTCTCTTTTCCAAGACCTTTTTCACAACGGTTTCCGCTTATGAAACGTCGTCCGTCAATAAATTTATTTATAGTAAGCATACAGTTGTTTGTACAACCTTTGCATCGTGTCATTGTTGTTGTGTAATCAAATTTGTTAATTGCATCGATAGAAAGCATTGTTGTTGCTTCGCCGTGATAACGTTCTCTTGCAATAAGGGCAGCACCAAATGCACCCATAATACCTGCAATGTCAGGACGGATAGCTTCACATCCTGATATTTTTTCAAAACTTCTTAAAACAGCATCATTGTAAAATGTTCCACCCTGAACAACAACTTTTTCCCCAAGGTCTTTAGGGTCTGTGATTTTAATAACTTTATATAAAGCATTCTTAATAACAGAATAAGCAAGTCCGGCAGAAATATCTGCAACGCTTGCACCTTCTTTTTGTGCCTGTTTTACATTTGAATTCATAAATACTGTACAACGTGTACCAAGGTCTGTAGGATTCTTTGCAAATAAAGCTTCTTTAGCAAAATCGACAACTGAGTAATTAAGCGATTTAGCAAATGTTTCAATGAAAGAACCACAACCTGATGAGCAGGCTTCATTTAACTGGACGCTGTCTACAGTCTGATTCTTTATCTTAATACATTTCATGTCCTGACCGCCGATATCAAGAATACAGTCAACGTCAGGTTCAAAGAATGCAGCTGCATAATAATGTGCAACAGTTTCAACTTCACCTTCATCAAGCATTAAAGCCGCTTTAATTAAAGCCTCACCGTATCCTGTAGAACAAGAACGTACAATTTCAGCATCTTTAGGCAATTTAGAGTAAATATCTTTAATTGCACCAATAATAGTTGCCAAAGGATTTCCATTGTTACTGCTGTAGAATGAATATAATAAAGTTCCATCTTCTCCGACAACAGCTGCCTTAGTAGTAGTAGAACCTGAATCTATACCTAAGAAACATTTTCCTGAATAAGTGCTTAAATCACCTTTCTTTACTGTATCTTTGTTGTGTCTTACAGTAAATTCAGTATATTCAGCTTCATTTTTAAATAAAGGTTCCATACGTTTGATTTCCATATCCATCTTAATTCCTTTAGAAAGACGGTTATACAAATCTGTTATATTAACTAAAACTTTTGAATCGTGATTCATTGCAGAACCTGTAGCAGCAAATAAATGTGAATGCTCAGGTGCAACAATATGTTCATCATCGAGATTAAGAGTTCTTATAAATGCATTTTTTAATTCAGGAAGGAAGTGAAGAGGTCCTCCTAAAAATGCAACTGTACCACGAATAGGTTTTCCGCATGCCAAACCCGAAATGGTCTGGTTTACAACTGCTTGGAAAATAGAAGCAGCTAAATCCTCTTTTGTAGCACCTTCGTTAATTAATGGCTGAATATCTGTTTTGGCAAATACACCACAACGTGCGGCAATTGGATAAATTGCCTGATAATTAGCAGCGTATTCATTTAAACCACTGGCATCAGTCTGAAGAAGAGAAGCCATCTGGTCAATGAAAGAACCTGTACCACCGGCACAGATACCGTTCATACGCTGTTCAATTCCATTTGTAAAATAAATTATTTTTGCATCTTCGCCACCAAGTTCAATTGCAACATCTGTCTGAGGTGCATAATCATTTAATGCTGTAGAAACAGCTACAACCTCCTGAACAAATGGAACTCCTAAGTGCTTTGACAAAGTAAGTCCGCCTGAACCTGTAATCATAGGTGATAAGGTAATGTCACCTAATTTTTCTTTAGCCTTTTTTAATAATCCGGCTAAAGTTTCCTGAATATTTGCATAGTGACGCTCATAGTCAGCAAACATAATTTCATTATCATTATTTAAAATTGCAATTTTTACAGTTGTTGAGCCAATGTCAATACCAAGGCTGTAATATGCTTTATCATTCATTGTTGTTTACCTTCCTCTTAAGTTATAAAAATCCATAAACGTTATACATTATATTATAATTTGCGACAAATAACAACATATAAATAAGTACATAAGAGTAACAAATTTGTGAATTGTTTTTAAAAATGTCCTGATTTTTTAATTAAAATTTAACAATCAGGGTGTAACATTTTAATGTGCCAAAAAAGATATGTAAAAAATGTATTGTATGTTTGACAAAAGATACTAATAAAATTATACTTGTATAAGATTTTAGAATAGGAGATTTCTATGAAACAATCAAACTTTGAAAGAAAATTCAGCAGATACGCAATTAGCAATTTATCCCTATATTTAGTAATCGGATATGCCATAGGTTATGCAATTTATTATTTGTTCCCGGATTTATATGAATATATTACATTTGATCCATATTTAATATTACATGGACAGATTTGGAGACTTGTATCATGGGTAGTTACAATGCCTGAGGCATTAGGTCTGTTTACTATAATTATGCTTTTCTTTTATTATTCAGTAGGAAACAATCTTGAATATACATGGGGAAAGTATCGATATAACGTATACATTTTTTCAGGAATGCTATTTACGATTATAGGTGCATTTCTTTTATATGCAATTTTAATAATAATGTGTAACACAACAGGTGAATATGAGACAGTGTTAAATGCAGTTGGCATGAGCTATAGTGGCACAAGTGTAACGGATTTAGCAGTAATATATAGAGGTATTGGCATGGGAATAGGTAATTTTGTAAGTACCTATTATATCAATATGTCAATATTCCTTGCATTTGCAGCTACCTATCCTAATGCAGAGGTATTGCTTTATTTCATAATTCCTATAAAGGTAAAATGGTTAGGAGTATTATATGGAGCATTCATATTTGCGGAAATTCTCCAGGGTTCATGGGTAACAAGAATGATGGTAATTACATCGTTACTTAATTTTATGATTTTCTTCTTGCAAACAAGAAATAAATTATCACCATATCAGATAAAACGAAAAAGAGAATATCGAAAGAATATACGTCAGGCTACACAGCCTAAATATGAAAATGGCGCTAAGCATAAATGTGCAATCTGTGGAAGAACAGAATTAGATGATCCTAATTTAACTTTCAGATATTGTTCAAAATGTAGTGGAAATAAAGAGTACTGTCAGGACCATTTATTTACACATACACATTGTTAATTGAAAATGGAGGAATAAAATATATATGGCTCAAAAAGAATTTGAAAGAGGTGCGGGAATATTGATGCATATTAGTAGTATTCCTTCACCTTACGGAATAGGTTCTTTTGGAAAAAATGCATATGAATTTGTTGACAGATTAGTTGCTGCGAGACAAAAGTACTGGCAGGTTCTGCCACTTGGAACAACAAGTTATGGAGACAGCCCATACGCTTCTTTTTCTGCGTTTGCAGGTAATCCTTATTTTATCGATTTGGATACATTAATTGAAGAAGGTCTTATTACAAAAGAATATGTAGATAGTTTTAGATGGAACATTGAAGAACAGTATGTTGACTATGGTTTGATATATAATTCCAGATTTATTGTTTTAAAAGAAGCTTATAAGAATAGTAATCACAAGGCATTGAAAGAATATAAAGAATTTGTTAAAGAAAATGATTTTTGGCTTGATGATTACTGCTTGTATTGTGTATGCAAAAATGATGCTGAGTCGACTTCGTGGCAGGATTGGGAAGAGGATATAAGATTCAGAAAGCAGGAAGCATTAGATAAAAAGATAGAAGAATTTTCAGATGAACTGGATTTTTATAGGTTTTTACAGTTTAAATTCTTCGAACAATGGTTTAAACTAAAAGAGTATGCCAACGAAAAAGGAATCGAAATAATAGGAGACATTCCTATTTATGTTGCTATGGATTCAGCAGATGTATGGTCTCATCCTGAAATTTTTCAGCTAGATGAGAATCTGGAGGCAAAAAAAGTGGCAGGAGTTCCGCCGGATGCTTTTTCTGATTTAGGTCAGAGATGGGGAAATCCGTTATATGATTGGAAAAAGTTAGAAAAAGATGATTTTTCATGGTGGCGAAAGAGAATGGAACACTCCGCAAAATTATACGATATAGTAAGAATTGATCATTTTATCGGAATGACAAAATACTATACAATACCTGCAGAAGATGAGGATGCCAGAAACGGAAAATGGGAAAAAGGTCCGGGAATGAAACTTATAAAAGCGATATCGCAAGCAATAGGAGACAAGAAAATCATTGCTGAAGATTTAGGTGTAAAAATACCTGAAGTAGTGGAAGTCCTTGAAAAGAGTGGATTTCCTGGAATGAAGGTTTTAGAATTTGCATTTGACGGAGACAGAAAGAATGATCATTTGCCATATTTTTGGACGCAGAATACTGTGGGTTATGGTGGAACTCATGATAACGATACCTTAATGGGATATTTTACAGGTTTGCAATATTGGGAGTTAGGATACATAAGAGAGTTCTTAGAATGTAGACATGGCTCGATTGAAGATATTGTGGATAAATTATTTACATGCGCCTATGCCAGCGTGGCGAATGTTGTAATATTCCAAATGCAGGATGTTTTAAAAGTTGGCAATATTGGCAGAATGAATCTGCCATCATCAATGGGAGCTAACTGGCGTTGGAGAATGACCAAAAACCAGTTTGGTGATAAAGAAGTTGAGAGACTTAGATATTTAACCGATATATACGGCAGATAATTATTAGGAGGACTGAAAAAATGGAAAAGAAACCGTTTGTAACACTTGAACAACTTAAGGAAATTGAAAAGACTTATCCTACGCCATATCATATTTATGATGAAAAGGGTTTTATGGAGAATGCAAGAAAAGTTAATGAAGCATTTTCATGGAATAAGGGATTTAGAGAATATTTTGCTGTTAAAGCTGAACCAAATCCATTTATCATAAAGAAGTTAAAAGAAGTCGGATGTGGTGTTGACTGTTCATCATATACAGAACTTATGATTGCTGACAAATTAGGTTTTAGAGACGATGAGATTATGTTCTCTTCAAATGAAACACCTGAAGGTGAATTTGGATACTGCGCAAAGCTTGGTGGAATTATTAATCTTGATGATATTACAATGATTGATTTCATGGAAAAAGAAGCAGGCATTCCTGAAACTGTAAGTTGCAGATATAATCCGGGTGGAGTTTTTGAAGCATGTAACGGAATTATGGACAATCCGGGAGATGCTAAATATGGAATGACTCACGAACAGATTATTGAAGCTTACAAGATTTTAAAAGAAAAAGGCGTAAAGAATTTTGGAATTCATGCATTTTTAGCTAGTAATACAGTTACAAATGAATATTATCCAAGACTTGCCAAGACAATCTTTGAGCTTGCAGTTGAATTAAAAGAAAAGACAGGAGCACACATTAAATTCATCAATTTATCAGGTGGTGTTGGAATACCTTACAGACCTGATCAGGAACCAAATGACATTATGGTTATTGGTGAGGGAGTAAGAAAAGTATACGAAGAGGTACTTACACCGGCAGGAATGGACGATGTAGCTATTTATACTGAAATGGGAAGATTTATGATGGGACCATACGGTGCACTTGTAACAAAAGCCGTACATGAAAAGCATATTTACAAAGAATATATTGGCGTAGATGCATGTGCTGCTAACTTGATGAGACCAGCAATGTATGGAGCTTACCATCATATTACTGTTATGGGTAAGGAAAATGAACCTTGCGACCATACATATGATATTGTTGGTTCATTATGCGAAAATAATGACAAATTTGCAGTAGACAGAAAATTGCCAAAGATTGATATGGGAGATTTCCTTGTAATTCATGATTCAGGAGCTCATGGATTCTCGATGGGATATAATTATAACGGAAGACTTCGTTCTGCAGAATTATTGTTACAGGAAGATGGAAGCGTAAAATTAATTCGTAGAGCAGAAACTCCAAAAGATTATTTTGCTACATTTGATTTCTGTGACATTATGAAATAGTCATGGAGGAAAATATGAGACAGATAATTAATGAGATTTCTAAGGGTAAAAATATAGATGATAATCTAAAAAAATATGCAGATGGATTTAGTAAAATAAATAATAAATTTGCATATATCAGACTTGCGCTTAACTACTATACTTTTTTGCAGATGCAGCAGGATGAAAATGATGTAATAAGTTCTGATATTGTCTTAGAATTAAATAAGATGAATGAAGTTATTGCAGACATGAGTGAAGAAGATATAAGTGTAGTTGAGGATATGCGTAATAACATCATTAGAAAAATGCAGGCCTTAACATATTATGTAGATAAGTATAATGTATACGAATTTGCGTACAACAGAGTTGAATATAAATATCACGATTATGATATGCCGGCAAATTATAGTGATGAAGAATTTACAAGAAAAATAATGAAGTATATATTCGATGATGAAGACACAACTATAATTAACAGTAAAATATGTGAAATTATAGGTCAGCTTCCAATCAGAATGACTAAATCAAAGTTTTTTGAATATGTAAATTCGGGATTAGATGTATATAATCAGGGCGAAAAGAGTAGTTTAGATGATTTTGTTTATAGAATAAGAACAAGTGCTATTTTACAAGAAAAGGAAGATTATAAACTTTTATATCCGGAAATTCATGATACATTTGAAGAATTAGATAAATATGATTTGAAGAATATAACAGAAGATGAAGTTAATGAATTTTCTGAAAAATTATCAGAGTTAACAGCTTATATTGATGATAATGTGTCTGCAAATATGATGATGCAGGAATTGATTAATGATGTTTTGCTTGTGCTATATACATCAGAGAGTCAGGAAAATGATGACATTACAGCAATATGTAGCGAAGTTGTCAGTGAAACTAATTTGATGTTTACAGGAAAATTTGCTCATAAGACAAACGAAGAATTAGAGGCGATGTTTGTCAAATTAGAAGGTAAACAGGAAGAACTTTATCACAATATAATGAATTACGATATTGTTGACCAGATATTAGATAAGAATAAAGATGACATTATCAGAAATAATCTTGAAAAAACATATGAAAAGGTATCAAGACTTCCTCTGTTAAATTCAGACAGTTTATTTGTGGAATTTGACAAAAAACAGGATAAGGATAAGGTAAATGAAGAATATTTAGAAAAGGTAAAGGAAAATCTGTACAAAGAATTTATCGACAAATTCGCTAATAGTCAGAGACTGATAAAGAAGTCAATAATGTCTGCAACATTGAGTGAATTACCTGTATTTTTCAACAATATAAGTGAATTACAGGATTTCGTATACAATTGTTTAAAGGGATGTACTGATATGGCAGAAAAAAAAGGATGCTTAGAAATTATTTCATCGATGATTGTATAAATGGAGGTGCATATGAAATGGTGCGATGATTTGTATATAGGACATGAAGCAATGGACGATAAGGATAATATTGTCTCTAAAATAAAAGAAGGAAAAATGCAGTTTAATATTTATGTATTGGCTGCACCCTTCAATGATACGGATGTCCTTGACATTTATCCGTCATATGTGCTCTTACAAAAGAGATATCTTAATTCGGAACTTATGATTTATGGTATAGCTAAAGGCAAGGAAGAAGCTTATGATATGACCCAGTTGATTATTATGGATTGTTTCCGCGCAACCGGACAATTTAAACTAAAGGAATATATGGAAAATAATCATAGTTTCACTTGATTGCAGCAGAAGGAGTAAAATGTTACATATTTTATTAATTTTATTAAAAATAATAGGAATTATTCTGCTGGCAAGTCTTGCTTTAGTTGCGCTGTTGTTTATTTTACCGGCATCATATAAGATTGAAGGAATAAAAAATAAAGAACAAAGTTATTTAACAATTCATGGTGGATGGCTTTTTCATCTTCTTCATTTTAATATGGAATACAGTGAAGAACTGAAGTATTCATTGAGAATTTTTGGATTAAAAATTTTTAGTGATGATACTGATGAAAATGAATATGATTCTTATGAAACATTTGAAAATGACAAAAAATATGAAAAACGTGGCAGTACAGAAGATAATGATAAAAATATGAATTCTGTAGAGAGTGACGATTTCATAAAAGCCGGACAAGAATTTAAGGGTGATAATATTGAGGGAAAAGCTTTGGCAAACAGTCAGAAAAATTTAGATAAAGAAAGTGTAGATGAACGTCGGTCTTATATTAACAAAGAAGAATCATCAACCGATGAAGAGAATAGTGATTTAGACTATAAAGTAAAGCAGTTAATAGAGTTTATTAAAAATATATGGTTTAAATGTAGAAAACTATTTGGTAAAATAAAGCATAAGGTTCGAAGCACAAAACACAAATTTAAAAATAATCAAAAAAAATTTAAATATTTAATAGAGTATTTAAAGAGTGAAGAAGTAAAAACTGCATATAACTATATTAAAAGTAAGACAAAGCAGATTGTAAAGTTACTGAAACCTAAAAAAATAAGAGGAAAACTTGAGTTTGGATTTGACAGCCCGGACAAGACGGGAAAGATGCTTGGAGTTATTGCAGTTGTATGTACTGCGTTAAAGCTTAATATGGATAATTTTCAAATAGAACCTGATTTTGAAAACAAGAAATTTAACGGAATAATCAAGGCGTGGGGACATTTTTCTATAGGAGTTGTAGGTGTTTATATTTTACAGATTTATATGAAAGATGAAGTGCATGCCGTTATTGATAAGTTTAGTTGACAGGAGGTATTTATATGTCAGAAGATAGAAAAGCCACAGATGATTTACTAAGAGCAATGGAAAAATTTATTACTACAAAATCTGTTGTAGGTGAAGCAATAACTGTTGGAGATACAATTATTCTTCCTATGGCTGATGTTTCTTTTGGAATGGGTGTTGGTACTTTTTCAAAAGATACAAGTGCAGGTGGAGGAGTTGGTGGAAAGATAACACCAAGTGCCGTATTGGTTATAAAAGATGGTTCTTCAAAACTTATCAGTATAAATGACCAGGATGGGTTCTCGAGAATCATTGATATGGTTCCTGATATTGTTAATAAATTTACAAGTAAAAATGATGATGCAGATACATTTGATGAAGAGTAAATGAAAATTAAGAATTATTACAATTGATTTTTAGAAATAAATTAATAAAAATGGCTTGTTTATAGGTTATTTTTATTAATTTTTTTCATATAATATCTATATAAAAACACTAGGAATTAAAATGGGAAAAGTTTGTGGATTTGCTTTATTTTGGGTCGCGCTTGGAATGACTATAGCGTTAATAATAAGTAGCACTTTTTTAGTGGTATGCTTAATAATTATGTGCCTGATTTTAGGGTATAATCTTTTTTGCTCATGCAAATAAAATACAGAAAGGTAAATGAACAATGAACATAGCAGATTTATTTGAAGAAGGAAAAACAATATTTTCTTTTGAGGTATTTCCACCAAAGAAAGAAAGTGGAATAGAAACGGTATATGACACAATAGAAAAACTTACGGATTTGAAACCTGATTTTATTAGTGTTACTTATGGAGCAGGTGGAAGTGGAGTGACAAATCCTATAACAAAGGATATTTGCTCAAAAATTAAGAATGAATATAAATTAGAAACAATAGCTCATTTGTCATGCATTAATAACACAAAGGATGAAATAGATAAGATTCTTGAAGAATTAAAAAAAGAGGGAATAGACAATATTTTAGCCTTAAGAGGTGACAGAGTTGAAGGCTTAGAACCTAAAAAAGATTTTACATATGCATCAGATTTAACAAAATATATTATGGACAAGGGTGGATTCCATGTTTCAGGAGCATGTTATCCTGAAGTACATATGGAAGCAAAAGATGCAGTTGATGATATAAAGAACTTAAAGAAAAAAGTGGATGCAGGAGCAGACCATTTGATTTCACAGTTGTTTTTTGATAATAGAGTATTCTACGATTTTCTGGAAAGAGCTAGAATTGCAGATATTAATGTACCGATTGAAGCCGGAATTATGCCTGTAACAAGTAAGAGCCAGATTGAAAGAATGGTTACAATGTGTGGAGCAAGTATTCCTGCATCATTATCAAGAATAATGCAGAGATATGAATCAAATCCGGAAGCTTTAAGAGATGCAGGAATTGCATATGCGATTAATCAGATTATTGATTTGGCAGCTAATGGAGTTGATGGTGTACATATTTATACAATGAACAATCCTTATGTAGCAAGAAAAATTACAGAAGGAGTTGAAAGTGTGGTTAAGCACAACAGATAAGGAATAAAATGAGAGATAAAGACATAATACTTGACTATGTAAATGTAAATGAAGCTTTAAGATATTTAGGATATGGGGATAATAAACCTGACAATAATACAAAAAAAATATTGGATATATGTAGTGAAGAATTGCTAAAGGTTATACAGCCTAAATATGTTTATAGAGTATTTGATTTAAATGAAGATTATTCTATAGATGGTGTGGATTTTGAATTAAAAGGAGAGGCAATAAAAAATCATCTTAAAGGATGTGAAAAAATTGCCATGATGTGTGTTACTTTATCTTCAGGAGTAGACTCTTTGATTAGAAGAAAGCAGATAGGAGATATGGCACAGGCGGCTATAATAGATAGCATGGCTTCAGCTGCAGTGGAACAGGTATGTGACAAGGTTGAAGAAATTATAAAAAAAGAATTTCCTCATTATGAATATACATGGAGATTTGGTGTTGGATATGATGATTTTCCGTTAGAATTGCAACAACAGTTTTTAAATGTTGTAAATGCATCAAAACAGATAGGCGTATGTGTTAATGATAGTTTTATGCTAACACCTACAAAATCAGTTACATGTATAATTGGTATGGGACATAATCTTAATACATCAAGCAAGAAGAGTTGCGATAATTGCAGCTTTAGAGAAAAATGCCAATATAGGAAGGCGGGAAAGAACTGTGGACGTTAAAGAATTATTGAAAAAAGGATATATTGTTTTAGACGGAGCTATGGGAACCATGCTTCAGAAAAAAGGAATGAAGATGGGAGTGGTTCCTGAAACTTTGGGAATTACCAAACCTGATTGGATTATTGATATTCATAAACAATATATTGAAGCCGGTTCGGATATTGTTTATGCAAATACATTTGGCGCAAACAGATATAAGTTAAAGGGTACAGGATATTCAACAGAAGAAATAATAAAAAAGGCAATTGAAAACGGTAGAAAAGCATGTGAAGGAAGCGAAAGTTATGTCGCTATTGACATAGGACCTATAGGACAACTTCTTGAACCGACAGGAAGTTTAAGCTTTGAAGAAGCATATGATATTTTTAAAGAAGAAATTCTTGCCGGAAAAGATGCAGATGTAATTGTAATTGAAACAATGACGGATTTGTTAGAAACAAAAGCAGCAGTATTGGCAGCTAAAGAAAATTCAAACTTACCGGTGTTTGTTACAATGACATTTGAAGAAAATAAGAGAACATTTACAGGATGTTCAGTCTCAGCAATGGTACTTACAATTGTGGGACTTGGGGTTGATGCAATTGGTGTAAATTGCTCTCTTGGACCTGACCAGTTAGCACCAATAGTAGAAGAAATAGGAAAATGGTCAGATATTCCGGTAATTGTAAAGGCTAATGCAGGTTTGCCTGACCCTGTTACAAATGAATATGATGTAACACCTGAGCAGTTTGTTGAAGATTATAAACAGATGTTAAAATATGGTGCAAGAATATTTGGTGGATGTTGTGGTACAAATCCTGAGTATATTCGTGCTGTTAAAGCAATGCTTGTAGAAGCACAGAAGAATAATGAATTTGAATCAAACAGACAGGAAAGACAACTTGCAATATGTTCTCCTATTAATACTGTAGTAGTTAATCAGCCAAGAATTATCGGTGAAAGAATCAATCCTACAGGTAAAAAGCGTTTTAAACAGGCGTTAGTTGAAAAAGATATGAACTATATTTTAGGACAGGCAACTGAACAGATAGAAGCCGGAGCTGAAATATTAGATGTAAATGTTGGTCATCCTGAAATCGATGAAAAAGAAATGATGATTAAGACTGTAAAAGAACTTCAAAGCATTGTTTCAGTTCCACTTCAGATCGATTCAACAAAACCGGAAGTTATTGAGGCGGCTTTGCGTGTTTATAATGGTAAGGCAATTGTAAACTCGGTAAATGGCGAAGATAAGGTGTTAGACACGATTCTACCTATAGTTAAGAAGTACGGTGCTGCAGTTATCGGACTTGCATTGGATGAAAATGGCATCCCTGCTGATTATAAAGGACGAGTAGAGATAGCAAAGAAAATTTTAAATAAAGCATTAAGTTATGGAATACCAAAAGAAGACGTCATTATAGACTGTTTGGTTTTAACTGTTTCAGCAGAACAGAAAGCTGCAGGAGAAACTTTAAAGGCATTAAATATTGTTAAAAATGAATTAGGATTAAGAACTGTTTTGGGTGTATCGAACATTTCATTTGGTTTACCAAACAGAGAATTAGTAAATAAGACATTTTTGACAATGGCACTTACAAATGGACTTGATTTGCCTATTATGAATCCGAATGTTCCGTCAATGGTATGGGCTGTAAGAACTTATAAGGTGCTTGCAGATATTGATAAAAATTCAATGGAATTTATTTCCCATGCGGATGAATATACAGAGGTAGTTGGAAACAGTAAAACAAAAGAAGGCGCAGTTCCAGCTGATAATGGTGATGCAAATGACGGTAAGAACAGTAAATTGCTAAAGGCAATGGAACAGGGACTTAAAAATGAAGGTGCAGAACTGACAAGAGCTTATCTTGAAAATAAAGACGCCATGGAAATAATAAATGATATGCTTATTCCGGCGTTAGATGTTGTTGGTGATAAATTTGAGAAAGGAAAAATATTCCTTCCACAGCTAATTATGGCAGCTGATGTTGCAAAAGTATGTTTTGATGAAGTTAAGAATTATATGTCAGCTAAAGGTGGTCAGTCAGAACAAAAAGGTAAGATTGTAATAGCTACTGTAAAAGGTGATATTCATGATATCGGAAAAAATATTGTGAAAGTAATTCTTGAAAACTATGGTTATAATGTAATTGACCTTGGAAGAGACGTGGACCCTATGAAGGTAGTAGAAGCTGTAAAGGAAAATGATGTAAAACTCGTAGGTTTATCAGCACTTATGACTACGACATTAGGTTCAATGGAAGATACTATTAATCTTTTGAAGGAAAATAATCTTGATTGCAAAATAATGGTCGGTGGAGCTGTGCTTACTGAAGATTATGCAATGAAAATCGGAGCTGATTATTATGCAAAGGATGCAAAGCGAAGTGCAGATATTGCTAAAGAAGTTTTAGGATAAAAAAGATATATTGCGGTGGTGTTGTGCTAAGGCCGGACCACCGTTTTGTTTTGAATCAATGTCTCAAATCGCTGTTGTGATATGTTCTGTGTTAGAAAAATAAATTTTGAGTAAAAAAATTAAAAATAAAAAAGAACCAACTGCGTTGGTTCTTTTTTATTAAGCACGTTCAACCTTACCTGATCTTAAGCAAGAAGTACAAACGTACATTTTCTTTGCGCCTCCGTTAACTTTAACTTTAACAGATTTGATATTTGATTTCCACATTTTATTTGAACGTCTATGAGAATGGCTCACAGCGTTACCAAAATGAGCACCCTTATCGCAAATTTCACATTTAGCCATAATAGCACCTCCTTACACAAAACAATTAGGTCAAATTAACGTAATTGACCTGACACAAAGAGCATTCTAACAGAAAATATTGCAATTTGCAACAGTTTTTTGTATAAATATAAAAATAAATCCAACAAATTACCTATTTAAATAAGAAACAGTTCAGCCAAAAGCTCGAATCCGCAGATAAATCTGCTACTTCTCGCTTATTTGGCTCACCAAATGCCACCATACCATTAGGCCCAATAGCCTGCGAGCAGTCTTTGAACCTAATGGTATAGTGGCGCTTGGCTGAACTGTTGATAAAATCTGCTTTTATTTTTTTAGAAAAGAATGTATAATATAGTAAGCTATGTATAAAAATGATTTTGAGATATACAGGAGGTATATATATGAAAGGAAAGATGAATACTGATTTAGGTCAGGTTTTAATTAGCCCTGAAGTAATCGCTAAATATGCCGGAACAACAGCATGTGAATGTTTTGGTATTGTTGGTATGGCAATGGTAAGTGTAAAAGACGGTCTTGTTAAATTATTAAAGAGAGACAGCTTATCAAAAGGAATAAATGTTACAATTGATGAAAATAATGAGATTTCAATAGAATTCCATGTTATTATCGCTTATGGTGTTAATATTTCTACAATAGCTGAGAATATTATTTCTAGTGTTAAGTATAAAGTAGAAGCTTATACAGGAATGACAGTTAAGAAAATTAATATATATGTTGAAGGAGTTAGAGTAATAGACTAACTAATTACTCAAGGAGGAAATTATTTTGGTTAATAAGATTGATGCTAGTATGTTTCAAAAAATGTTCTTAGCAGGAGCAAAAAATCTTGAAGCAAAGAAAGAATGGATTAATGAATTAAATGTATTCCCTGTACCGGATGGAGATACAGGTACAAATATGACATTAACAATTATGTCAGCAGCTAAAGAAGTAGGCGGAATTGAAAATCCTGATATGAAAGTAATTGCTAAAGCAATATCATCAGGTTCCTTAAGAGGAGCCAGAGGTAATTCAGGTGTTATCCTTTCCCAGTTATTCAGAGGATTCACAAAGGAAATTAAGACATGTGAAGAAATTGATGCAATGGTTTTAGCAAAAGCCTGCAATAGAGCGGTTGAAACAGCATACAAAGCAGTTATGAAACCTAAAGAAGGTACAATCCTTACAGTTGCAAAAGGAATGGCAGATAAAGCAGCACAAGTAGCTGAAACAGAAGAAGATTTAACAGTAATGATTGATGAAATCATTAAACATGGTGATGATGTACTTAATCAGACACCTGAAATGCTTCCTGTTTTAAAACAGGCCGGAGTTGTTGATTCAGGTGGACAGGGATTAATGCAGGTTGTAAAGGGTGCTTACGATGCATTCCTTGGAAAAGAAATAGACCTTACAATAGAAGATGCAGCTAAACCGGTTGACAAGTCTAAATTAGAAGTTACAGATAATTTTGATATTAAATATGGATACTGCACTGAATTTATTATTAATTTAGATAAAGAAATGCCTATTGAAACAGAAAAAGAATTTAAAGCATATCTTGAATCTATAGGTGATTCTATTGTAGTTGTTGCTGATGATGAAGTAGTAAAGGTTCATGTTCATACTAATGATCCGGGACTTGCTATTCAGAAAGCTCTTACATTTGGATCTCTTTCAAAGATGAAGATTGATAATATGAGAGAAGAGCATCAGGAAAGATTAATTAAAGATGCTGAGAAAGTAGCAGCTCAACAGGAAGAAGAAAAAAAGAATGAGCCAAGAAAAGACTATGGATTTGTAGCAATTTCTGTAGGTGAAGGCTTAGATGAAATATTTAAGGGATTAGGAGTTGACTATATTATTTCAGGTGGTCAGACAATGAATCCAAGCACAGAAGATATTTTAGAGGCAGTTGATAAGATAAATGCCGATACAATATTTGTTCTTCCTAATAACAAGAATATTATTCTTGCAGCACAGCAGGCTGAAAGTTTAGTTGAAGATAAAAAGCTTGTTGTAATTCCATCAAAGACAGTTCCTCAGGGAATTGCAGCTATGATTGGATTTGTACAAGAATCTTCAGTAGAAGAAAACAAGGAATCAATGATTGAAAACATGTCATATATAAAGACAGGACAGTCAACTTACGCAGTAAGAGACACAGTTATTGATGATAAGGAAATTCATGAAGGAAATATTATGGGTATAGGTGATGACGGAATCCTTTCAGTAGGTGAAGATATTGCTGATACAACAGTTGATATGATTCGTGAAATGGTTGATGAAGAATCAGAAATTGTCAGCCTTTACTATGGTAGCGATGTGACAGAAGACGATGCAAATGAATTAGCAAAAAAAGTTGAAAAAGCACTTCCGGACGTAGAAGTAGAAGTTTATCCGGGTGGACAGCCAATTTACTATTATATAGCATCAGTGGAATAGGCTTGGAGGAATACGTATGGAAGAAACATTTGTAGAATATATTGTTAAAACAAAAACATCACTTTCAGCAATTGGAATTAGAATAGGATGCATATTTATTGTTATATGTTGCTTTTTACTTACAGCAGTTCTTGGAATTTTAGGTGTAACATTAGGTGTACTGGCCATTTATCTCACATATATGGCTTTTCAGATGACAAGTGTAGAATATGAATATTCAATACTTAACAGTGAAATTTCTGTTGATAAAATAATGGGACAGAGAAAAAGAAAAAAAGTTGCTGAATTTGATATGAAAAATGCAGAAATAATGGCAGATGCAGACAGTGAAGAAATTCTTCGCCGTGTTAATAATGAAATGAAGGTTCTTGATTATTCATCAAGAGAAGCCGGAAAATTAAAATATGCTGTTATTTTCAACGAAGCAAATGGGATTACGGAAATGATTTTTGAACCAAATGAAAAAATGGTTGAAGCATTACACAAAATAAGACCAAGCATAGTTAGAATTGCAAACAGATAGTTAAATATTTACATTCCTTTATGGAAAGTAATTTATTGACAATAAAAAGAAATTTTGTTAGTGTTAGTTCTAATAACTAAAAACAAAAAAGATAAAGAGAAAGAGAGGAATATTCCAATGGGAAAAATTATTGGTGAAGGAATTACTTTTGATGACGTTTTGTTAGTACCACAGTACTCACAGGTTACACCTAATATGGTTGACTTAACAACACACTTAACAAAGTCTATCAAGTTAAACATTCCAATGATGAGTGCCGGAATGGACACAGTAACAGAACACAGAATGGCTATCGCCATGGCAAGACAGGGTGGTATAGGTATTATCCACAAAAATATGTCAATCCAGGAACAGGCGGACGAAGTAGACAAAGTAAAACGTTCTGAAAACGGTGTTATTACAGATCCTTTCTATTTAACTCCAGAACATACATTAAAAGATGCTAACGATTTAATGGCAAAATTCAGAATTTCAGGTGTTCCTATTGTTGTAGGAAAGAAATTAGTTGGTATTATTACTAACCGTGATTTGAAATTTGAAACAGATGGTTCTAAGTTGATTAAAGATTCAATGACATCTGAAGGATTGATTACAGCTAAAGAGGGAATTACACTTGAAGAAGCTAAAGCAATTTTAGCTAAGGCAAGAAAAGAAAAACTTCCAATCGTAGATGACGATTTCAATTTAAAGGGATTAATTACAATAAAGGATATTGAAAAACAGATTAAATACCCATTATCAGCAAAGGATGAACAGGGAAGACTTCTTTGTGGTGCTGCAGTTGGTATTACAACAAATGTACTTGAAAGAGTAGATGCTTTAGTAAAGGCTAAAGTTGACGTTATTGTAATTGATTCAGCTCATGGTCATTCACAGAACATTTTTAATACTTTAAAATTAATTAAAGATAAATATCCTGATTTACAGGTAATAGCAGGTAATGTTGCAACAGGAGCTGCTACAAAGGATTTAATCGAAGCAGGAGCAGATGCAGTAAAGGTCGGTATTGGACCTGGATCAATTTGTACAACAAGAGTTGTTGCAGGTATTGGTGTACCACAGATTACAGCTATTATGGATTGTTACGAAGTAGCTAAAGAATATGGAGTACCTATTATTGCAGATGGTGGAATCAAGTTTTCAGGTGACATTGTAAAAGCAATCGCTGCAGGTGGAAATGTTTGTATGATGGGTTCAATGTTTGCAGGTTGTGATGAAGCACCTGGTACATTTGAATTATTCCAGGGAAGAAAATACAAAGTATACAGAGGTATGGGTTCAATTGCTGCTATGGAAAATGGTAGTAAAGACAGATACTTCCAGACAGATGCTAAGAAACTTGTTCCAGAAGGTGTTGAAGGACGTGTTGCTTACAGAGGAACATTGGAAGATACAGTATTCCAGTTAATGGGTGGTCTTAGATCAGGTATGGGATATTGTGGAGCTAAGGACATTGAAACATTAAAAGAAACAGGACAGTTTGTTAAAATTTCAGCAGCTTCATTAAAGGAAAGTCATCCACATGACATCCATATCACAAAAGAAGCTCCAAACTATAGTACAGAAGTTTAATATTTACTTAATATAGTTTGAAATAATTGTGAATTATAAAATTTTACTATGTAAAATCATAATAATATGTTAAAATTAAAAGGACTTTTGCGGAATGTAGAAGTCCTTTTATATTATGCAGAGGTGTCATTATACTTAATTTTTGTTTAGAAAATGATAAAGGTGTAAATGAGTTGAAAAATAACGGTTACTAAATGAAGCAGTTTAGTGATTGCTTATAAAATTGACACGTGTATAAAATTTGAATTATATGAGGAGAAAGTAATGAAAGTATTAAAGAAGATTTGGGTTCCGGTCTTAATTGCGATTATATTAATTGCATTTGGTGGGGCAGTATATTATCAAAAGGCAGTAGTTCCTAAAAAGGAAATTGATAAAAAAGCAGGAATTACATCCGGTAAATTAGATGATTATATTACATTAGGAGAATATAAAGGTTTATCATGTGAAGTTACACAAGATGATATCGATGAATCAATAAAAGAAGAAACACAGACATATACAGAAGTTGACAGAGAAGCAAAAGAAGGCGATTGCGTTGAAATTACATATACAGGTTATGTAGACGGAGAAAAGGACAAGAATATCAGCCAGAGTAATTGTGAATTATATGTTGGACAGGAAGAAAGCCTTTATGCAGAATTTACAAATGCAGTTGTTGGACATAAGGCAGGAGATAAAGTAGAATATCAGGCAAAAGATACAGATGACATAAATTATGTTGCGGAAAAAGATTCTGATTACACGGGCAAAAACGTTAAGTTTACGCTTAAACTTGTATCTGTAAGCGAAGAAGAAACAGAAGATGTAACAGATAAATGGGTAAAGGATAATTATAATGAAGATTATGGAATCTCAACAGTAAAAGAATTCTATAAATGGAATGAGGATTATGTTCTTGAAAACAAAAAGAGTGATTTATGGCAGAGTGCAGTTGATAATGCGACAATGAATGGATATCCTCAGGAAATGTATGATAGTGTAAAAGAAGAATTTGATTCGGATGCAGCATATTATGCAGACTCTTATGGAATTACAGTTGATGAATATTTGTATGATTTCTCAGGATATACAGAAGAAAGCTTACAGGAAGAATATTTAAATGAAGTAAAATCTAATCTTGTAATGTGGAAAATTGTTGAAAAAGAAAATTTGACAGCTTCATCATCTGAAATCGAAGATAAATACGAAGAATTATATGCTGATTGCGGATATGATAATGTTGAAGAGATGAAGAAAGATTATACTGATAAAGAAATTGAAGAAGCAGTGTTACTTGATAAAGCTATGGATGTTGTGTACGATAATGCAAATATAACAAAATCTTATAGCTTGCCAAAATAAAAATAAAACTGTAATAAGTTTACAAGTTTTATTATTGAAATACAGGAAAGTTGTTAAATAAAATTGATTTATAAGTCAGTAATGAAAAAATAAATAAGACAATAAAGATAGATAGAACAGATAATATGAACGATGTAATTTTGCAAGTGTTATTTGTTCTATTTTTTGTCTAGAGTAAGAACAACTGAATGCGATGAATTATTCAGTTACACAAGACCTGATGGAACATCCTACTTTACAGCGTTTAAACAGGCAGGAATTGATGATTGGACAAGAAGAGCAGAGAATTTGGCAGAGGATTATGATACTCCTGCAGAAGTAGTGAATGCGTGGATGAAATCTCCTACGCATAAGGCAAATATTATGAATGGAGAATTTGAGTATATAGGAATTGGATGTGTTAAAGTTGGGGAACATATATATTGGACACAGGAATTCTTAACAAGATAATGAAGAACAGAAAATATACGGCGTTTTATAAAAAATAAATACAAAATAAATTATAGCATTTGAAGTTGACAAAGCAACTTTAAATGCTATAATTGTGTTTGAATAAAGAAAACGTTGACGAGACGAGTAGATTAGCAGGAGGGCTACAGAGAGAAGCACTAAGGCTGGAAGTGCTTTGCGGATGGCTAATTGAAAACTACCTCTGAGTGACCCCAATCAGGTCCGGTGATTCCGTTATAATCGCAATGAGAGGCCTATGTAAAATAGACAATCAGGGTGGAACCGCGAGATATTCGTCCCTGCTTACTAATTGTAAGCAGGGCTTTTTTATTGTATTAATGAGTCTGGCTTACAAGAAATAATTATCAGATGTGTAAAGGAGAAAGTGAAAATGAAGATTACTTTAAAAGATGGCTCAGTAAGAGAGTATTCAGAACCAATGACAGTAAACGACATCGCATTTGACATTTCAGGCGGGCTTGGAAGAGCAGCATGTGCAGGAGAAATTGATGGCGAAGTTGTAGATTTAAGAACAACAGTAGACAAAGATTGTAATTTAAATATTTTAACATTTAAAGATGAAGCTGGAAAAGCTGCATACAGACACACTACATCACATGTTCTTGCAGAAGCAATTAAGAATTTGTATCCGGATGTAAAATTGGCTATTGGACCTTCTGTTGATAATGGATTCTATTATGATTTTGACAGCGAACCATTTTCAAGGGAAGATTTAGATAAAATTGAAGCTGAGATGAAAAAAATCATTAAGAAAGGTGCCAAACTTGAAAGATTTACACTTCCAAGAGAAGATGCAATCAAGTATATGGAAGACAGAAATGAGCCATATAAGGTAGAACTTATTAAAGATTTGCCGGAAGATTCAATTATATCTTTCTATAGTCAGGGTGAATTTGTTGATTTATGTGCAGGACCACATTTGATGTCAACAAAGTCAATTAAAGCATTTAAATTGACATCTTCATCAATGGCATACTGGAGAGGTGATTCTAATAAAGCAAGACTTCAGAGAATTTACGGAACAGCATTTGACAGCAAAGATGATTTAAAAGCTTATTTAGATGAACTTGAAGAAGCAAAGAACAGAGACCATAATAAACTTGGTAGGGAAATGGAACTTTTTACAACTGTAGATGTAATCGGACAGGGACTTCCATTACTTATGCCAAAGGGACAGAAGATGGTTCAGAAATTACAAAGATGGATTGAGGACCTTGAAGATAATGAATGGGGTTATGTACGTACAAAGACTCCATTAATGGCAAAGAGTGATTTGTATAAAATTTCAGGACACTGGGATCATTACAAAGAAGGAATGTTTGTATTAGGCGATGAAGAAAAAGATAAAGAAGTATTTGCACTTCGCCCAATGACATGTCCATTCCAATACTATGTATACAAAGCAAGCCAGAAGAGTTATAGAGATTTGCCATGCAGATATGGTGAAACATCTACACTTTTTAGAAATGAAGATTCAGGTGAAATGCATGGACTTACAAGAGTTCGTCAGTTTACAATTTCAGAAGGTCATCTTATTGTAAGACCTGACCAGATGGTTAAAGAATTTAAGGATTGTATAGCATTAGCTCAGTACTGTTTACAGACTTTAGGATTAGAAGAAGATGTAACATATCATCTTTCAAAATGGGATCCTGAAAATAAAGAAAAATATATCGGAGAACCTGAAGTATGGAATGAAACAGAACAGGATATTAGAAATGTTTTAAATGAATTAAATATCCCATTTGTAGAAGATGTTGGTGAAGCAGCGTTTTACGGACCAAAGGTAGATATCAATGCAAAGAATGTATATGGAAAAGAAGATACAATGATTACAATTCAGTGGGATGCTTTATTAGCTGAACAGTTTGATATGTATTACATTGATGAAAATGGAGATAAGGTAAGACCATATATCATCCATAGAACATCTATCGGATGCTATGAAAGAACACTTGCATGGTTAATTGAAAAATATGCAGGCAAGTTTCCAACATGGTTATGTCCTGAACAGGTAAGAGTTTTACCAATTTCAGATAAATATGTTGACTATGCAGAAAAAGTAGCTGCAGAACTCAAGAAAAACGGAATTGATGTTACTGTTGATGGAAGATCAGAAAAGATTGGATATAAGATTAGAGAAGCACGTTTAGACAAACTTCCTTATATGCTTGTTGTAGGACAACAGGAAGAGGCTGATGGAACAGTATCTGTAAGAAGCAGATTTGCAGGTGATGAAGGAATTAAGAAATTAGATGAATTTATTGATGCAATTTGCAAAGAAATCAGAACAAAAGAAATCAGAAAAGAAATTCCATTAGAAGAGAGAAAATAATACTGATTTAAAAATTTTGTTTATTAAATAAAATGCATAAAAAAAGAACAATTGAAGAAAATAAGCATATCGGAAAATTTCCGAAATATATAATTGGAGGACGAAGATATGCCTATTTTAAATTGTTCAGTTCAAAATTGCTATTATAACAAAGAAAAGAAGTGCTGTCTTGATGGAATAAGAGTGGAAGGAAGCACAGCAGATACTGTTAACTCAACAGCCTGTGGAAGTTTTAAGGAACAGGGTGAAGGAAGCTATACAAGTGATTGTCATTGTGGAATGTCACCGGAAACAAAATTACAGGTGCAGTGCGAAGCAGTTAAATGTACATTTAATGGTGATAAAAAATGTTGCGCAGATCGTATAGGAATTGAAGGTAATGGTGCAAAGCATTATACTGAAACAGCCTGTGGAACATTTAAGCCTGAATAAAATGTAAAATGATAAATTAAAAAAGGTATTTCAAAATAGTGATTTAAGGACGGATAAGTGAATTTATCTGCCTGATTAAAGCTTGAAGAAAACAAAAAAACATAAATCAAAAAAATGTGTTGACATATGTATTGCAAGATGGTAATATATATGTCGATGTATAAAACAAAGCAGAGTATCCACTCTCACCCAGACACATAGAGGTGATTCGAGGTTAACATTTAATTCATTTGATTTGAGTTTTTAGTGGATAGTCTGACTATCCACTTTTTTTATGGAGGTGCAATACCATTAGCGAGTTAATGATTAATGAACAGATTAGGGACAAAGAAATAAGGCTCATTGGTTCAGATGGAGAACAGCTTGGAATTATGTCTTCAAGAGAAGCATTGAAGAAGGCTGAAGAAGCTGAATTAGATTTAATTAAGATTGCCCCAAAGGCTCAGCCACCTGTTTGCAAGATTATGGATTACGGAAAGTATAGATATGAATTGCAGAAGAAGGAAAAGGAAGCCAAGAAAAAACAAAAGTCAGTAGAAATTAAGGAAATCAGATTATCTCCTAACGTTGAGATTAATGATTTGAAGACAAAGGCTAATAATGCAAGAAAGTTCTTAGAAAAGGGTGACAAAGTTAAAGTAACTCTTAGATTCAGAGGACGTGAGATGGCTCATATTAGTAGTAGTGCGCATGTTTTAGATGACTTTGCTAAGTTATTAGAAGATATATCAGTAATAAGCAAAAAAGCTAAACTTGAAGGTAGAAACATGACAATGTTTCTCGAACAAAAGCGATAGGCTAGAGTTTAAATTAAGGAGGAATATAAAATGCCAAAAATCAAGACAAGCAGAGCAGCTGCAAAACGTTTTAAAGTTACAGGAACAGGTAAACTTAAAAGAAACAAAGCTTATAAGTCACATATTTTAACAAAGAAATCAACTAAGAGAAAGAGAAATCTTAGAAAAGCAACAGTTACTGATGCTACAAACGTAAAAAATATGAAGAAGATTTTACCTTATTTATAATTCTGAGTAGGAGGAAATTATCATGGCAAGAATTAAAGGCGGAATGAACGCTAGAAAAAAACATAATAGAGTATTAAAGCTCGCTAAGGGTTACAGAGGAGCAAGATCAAAACAGTATAGAGTAGCAAAGCAGTCAGTAATGAGAGCTTTGACTTCAGCTTATGCTGGTAGAAAGCAGAAAAAGAGACAGTTCAGACAGTTATGGATTGCAAGAATTAACGCTGCAGCTAGAATGAATGGTCTTTCATACAGCAAATTTATGTATGGTCTTAAATTAGCAGGTGTTGAAATGAACAGAAAGATGTTAGCTGAAATGGCAGTTAACGATGCTGAAGGATTTACTAAATTAGTAGAAGTTGCTAAAGCAAAATTAGCATAATTTTAATATATTTAATACTTATAAAAAAGCAGTGAGTTATTCTCACTGCTTTTTTATTTTCACAAAAGAATCACAATTTGAACGAAATAACGTCACAATTGAAACATAGAATATACAAGAAAGTTATTGTAACGATACAATGCAATAAAATAGTAGGAGGAAAGACATGAGTATTGTAGAGATAAACAATCTTGTTAAAAAATATGGAGATAACGTTGCAGTTAATGATTTGAGTCTTAATATTGATTCAAAAGGTGTCTATGGATTTTTAGGACCAAATGGTGCAGGAAAATCTACGACAATGAACGTATTAACAGGGTATATAGGTGCAACATCAGGAACTGTTATAATTAATGGATATGACATTTTTAAAGAGCCTGAGGAGGCAAAAAAGAATGTTGGCTATTTGCCGGAGATTCCACCCCTTTATCAGGATATGACTGTATATGAATACTTGGAATTTGTATCTAAGATAAAGAAAATAAAGAAGGAAGAAAGAAAGGCTTGCATAGAACAGTCTTTGGAAATGACAAGAACGACAGAAATTAGAGAACGACTTATTAGGAATTTGTCAAAAGGATATAAGCAAAGAGTAGGAATTGCGCAGGCAATTATGGGAATGCCTGACCTTATTATTTTAGACGAGCCAACAGTAGGTCTTGATCCAAAACAGATAATAGAAATTAGAGATTTGATTAGAAATTTAGGAAAAGAGCATACTGTAATTTTGAGCTCGCATATTTTGACTGAAATAAGTGAAGTATGTGAGAATATATTTATTATTTCTCAGGGCAAACTTGTGGCTTCAGGTAGGGAAGAAGAATTAATTGAAGAACTTGCAGGAGAAAACAGAATTGAGGCTATTATTAAAGGTGATGCGAATGAAATAGAAAATATACTTGATAAATTTGGATGCAAACATTCAATTGAAACTTTAGATGATGAAAAATGTAAAGCACAGATAGTGACATCACGTGATATTGATATAAGAGAAGGATTGTTCTTCGCATTGGCAGAAAAGAAAATGCCGTTATTAGAACTTAAGTTTAAGACTAAATCTCTTGAAGATTTATTTATTGAACTTACGACTGAATATAAGGCACAGCCAAAGAAAAAAGGTCTTAAGTTTAAAAAGAAAAATTCAGAAAAATTGGATGATAAAAACTTAGCAGATAATTTAAAAAATGAAGAAAAAGAAGTGCAGGAGGTAGAAAAATAATGCTAGCAATATATGAAAAGGAACTTAAATCATATTTTACTTCAGTAATTGCCTGCCTGTTTATAGCAGTTACAACATTTATAGCAGGTATATTCTTTATCTATTATAATCTTACATATGGCTATACACAAATGTATGCTGCATATAATGCATTACTAATTTTAGTATTTACAATACCAATTCTTACAATGAAAATTGTTGCAGATGAACGAAGACTTAAAACGGACCAGCTGATTTTGACATCTCCTATTTCAGTTGGAAAAACAGTTGTAGGTAAGTTTTTGGCGTTGGTTACAATATATTTGATACCTGTTTTAATAATGTGTGTATATCCACTTATTTTATCCAGATTTGGCGAAGTGTCATTTAGATTGGCATACACAAATATATTAGGATTATTTTTATATGGCTGTGCATTTATTGCAATAGGTGTATTTATTTCATCCATAACGGAAAGCCAGGTTATATCGGCCATTTTAAGCATAGTAATTTTATTTATGGGTTACATGATGAACTCCTTAGAAAATATGATTTCATCTTCAGGAAATGTACTTACAAAAATACTTGGCGCATTTGATTTGTTGTCACCTGTAGATGAATTTATGAGTGGTGTAATTTCTCTTTTTGGAGTAGTTTATTATCTGACAATTATTGTTTTGTTCCTATTCCTCACTTGTCAATCAATACAAAAAAGAAGATGGAACGTATCTAAGGCAACTATTTCAACAGGTGTATTTAGCACGGGATTTATCGCTGTAGCAATCGTAGTAGCAGTATTTGTAAATCTTGTTGCAGGTAAGGTTACAGATAAATCTTCATGGGCAAGCATAGACATGACAGCATCTAAGTTGTATTCAATAACAGATGATACAAAGAAAATGTTGAAGAAAATAAATGATGACGTTGTTATCTATGTTATGGCAGCTAAAGATGGCAGTGATGATACAATAAAGAAAACATTAAAAAATTACGAAAATAGCTCAAAGCATATAAGTGTTGAATATAAAGATACAAAATTAAATCCTTATTTTTACGCAGATTATACAGATTCAGCACCTACATCAAATAGTTTAATTGTTGTAAATAAAAAGACAAATAAGTCAAAGGTTGTAGATTACAATAACATTTATGAAGCAGATACAAGTTCATATTACACTACAGGCTCCACATCTTACACAGGATATGACTGTGAAGGTCAGTTAGACAGTGCTATATCATATGTGTTATCAGATAAGAATCCGGTTGTTTATCAGATAACAGGACATGATGAAATTGGAATGGGCTCGAAGTTTTCAGATGCAATTTCTAAAATGAATTGTGATGTTGAAGAAATAAAATTAGCAAGTATGGACAGTTTATCAGTTGATGATTGCGAAATGATAATGATTTTAGGACCTACAAAGGATTATTCTAAAGATGAGACACAGAAAGTTATTGATTATTTAAATGCCGGAGGAAAAGCAATTATTGCATGTGAGGCTTACAAGAGCGCACAGACAGATAAACCAAATTTTGAATCGATATTAGAAGCATTTGGAGTGAAAGTTGTTGAAGGTGTTATAGCTGAAAATGATACAGATTTCTACTCAAATCAGTACGGACCATTCTTTACATTTGCAAACGGCTCAGGAAGTTTTGCGTCAGGAATAGATAACTATATAATTGCTCCATATGCAAAAGGATTACAACAGGTAAATAAAGATGACTCTTCAATAACATATACATCTTTAGCAACAACATCAAAAGCAGTATCAAAAACACATTTGAAAAGTGCAAAAAAATATACTAAAGAAGATGGAGATGTTGAAGGAACATTTGATTTAGGAGCACAAATAAAGAAGAGTGTAACAAGCGAAAATGAAAATGGAGAAAGCACAACTACAGAAACCAACATTTTGGCGTTAAGTTCAGTTTATATGTTAGATGACAATATGAATGAACTTGTTGCAGACGCAAACCTTGAAATGTTCAATAATGCTTTAAGTGAGTATATTAATACAGATGATTCTGTAGAGACTTTGTCAATTCCTTCAAAGAGCCTCCAGGCTTCTCAGTTGACAATTACAGCATCAGTTTCAAGACTTGTAGGAATAATTGTTGCAGTTGTACTTCCTATAGCTATTTTAGTTGCGGGAATCGTAATTTGGACTAGAAGGAGAAAGAGATAATGAATAAACAGAAAAAACAATTTGTTGTAGTAGTTATTTTGATGGCAGTATGTATCATTGGTTATTTTGGCGTTGGTAAATTTTATAAAAATCAGGAAGAAAAAGAATATGAAAATAAAGAGGCAACTGCAATAACGGCATTTGAGTTAAAAGATTATGAAAAAATAACAGCTTTTAACTATATAACAAATGGCACATCGATTACATTAACAAAAGATAGCGATGGAAAATGGCATGATTCAAGCGATGCATCAGTAAATATAAGCAAAGATTCAGTTGAAACTGATATGCTTGCAAAACTTGTGTCAGTAACTGCAGATGAAAAAATTGCTAAAAAGGACGACGTATCTCAATATGGATTTACCATAGATGATAATGGAAATGTAATTGCAGAGACAAATACAATAGCGCTTACAGACGAGGATAACACAACGTATACATTGTATATTGGAAAAGAAAATCCTTATGATACAAGTAAATATTATATGATGGTTGAAGGTAATGATAATATTTATTTGGTTGACTCAGATATTCAAACGGCATTTTCGAAGAATATATCAGATATAACTGAGACAACAACAGAAGCTGCGACACAAGAGAGCACAGAAGTACAGACAGAAGAAATAACTGATGAGGCTGAAGCGAGAACAAATTAGTAAAAAATAGCAAACTATTGAAAAATGTAAAAAAGGAACTGCTAAGACAGAACAAATAAATAATTTTATGATTATCCAAAAAAAGTTGATTTATAATAATTAAATATAAATCAACTTTTGGGTATTATAATGATAAAGCAAGGGTGAAATTATAAAGATAGTTAAATTTAATTGATGTTAATTAATAAAAAATGATGAATAGAAAAGGTAAATTCAATCTTGTAAGAGTGAATTACACTACAAATTAAACTACTAGTTAAAAAAATTAAAAAAAATGAAAAAAGTTGTTGACAAAAGTTGCACAAATGGTTATATTAATAAAGCAGTTTGATTGCAACGGGATCTTAGCTCAGCTGGGAGAGCACCTGCCTTACAAGCAGGGGGTCACAGGTTCGAGCCCTGTAGGTCCCATTTATATGGCGAAGTAGCTCAGTTGGCTAGAGCACACGGTTCATACCCGTGGTGTCGAGGGTTCGAATCCCCCCTTCGCTACTTAAGAAGGTTCTGATTAAGGAAACCTTCTTTTTTTTCGTTTATTTAGAAGGTTTATGAAATTTATAAGAAAAAATTGAGCATTGATTATTTGTTACAAAACTTGTAATCTTTGTAGATAAAAATACATGAATAGTGTTATACTAAAAAATATGTGTCAGAGAGTGTATAAATATAGTATTTTAATTAACAAGTCGTATATCGACTGAGATATAGAAAAATGCTATAATATATATTTGAATTAATTTGTTGTATTTATTAAAGGAAATAGATTATGAGAATTGGAATGGGATATGATGTTCATAGATTAGGAAAAGAGAGAAAATTAATTTTGGGTGGAGTTACAATTCCGTATGAATATGGATTGATTGGTCACTCAGATGCTGATGTTGTTGTTCATGCTATTATGGACGCACTTCTTGGTGCAGCTGCACTTGGAGATATCGGAAAACATTTTCCTGACAATGATGAACAATATAAAGATATATCGAGTATTATATTATTAGAACACGTAGGAAAATTGTTAAAAGATAACAATTATACAATTGGAAATATTGATGCAACAATTATTGCACAAAAACCAAAACTTGCTCCATATAGAGAACAGATGGTAAAAAACGTAGCGAAAGCTTTAAATATAAACGAAAATCAGGTTTGTATTAAAGCAACGACAGAGGAAGGATTAGGATTTACAGGAGAAGGCTTGGGAATTTCATCTCAGGCGATTGCACTGCTTAATTAAGTTATGAAGGATGTAGAATTAAAAGATATTAGAATTGAAGATTACAATAAGTTACAGAAATATTATTTAATGAGAAGGCCAGAGACGGCAGACAGTAATTTGTTGGATTTATATATGTGGACTGATTGTTATCCAACACAATATTTTTGTAATGAAAAAGGTGTGATGTGGGTAGCAAAAAGCGAAGATAATAAATATTATTCTTCAGTTCCATGTTGCAGGAACGAAGATTTAAAAGAGTGCTTTTATGATACTCAAAAATACTTTAATGAAGTTTTAAATAAGAAGCTTGTTATGTATGTAGTTGATAAAGAAGCAGTTGATATTCTTAATTTGCCGGAAGATAAGTATACTGTAATTCCTGATAGAACTTATTATGATTATGTATATGATGCTCAAAAATTACAGACATTAAGTGGTAGAAAATATCATAAAAAAAAGAATCATTACAATGCATTTTGTAGGGAATATGAAGGAAGATATGAATTTAAACTGTTAGATAGTACGCATCATGATGAGATAATGGATTATTTGGAAAATTGGAAACAGCATAAAGAGCATACAGAAGAAAAAGAATTTATAGATTTTGAAGCAATTGGAATCAAATATCTTTTAGAACATGAAAATGTATTTGATTATAAAATTGGCTCAGTTTATATAGATGATAAATTAGAAGCGTTTACTATTGGAAATTACTACAAACAGGAAGATATGGTTTATATTCCTGTGGAAAAAGCTAATCCAAACATTCGTGGTTTATATACTTTTATATGTAGCGAGTTCTTAAAAGTAGCATTTCCAAATGCAGCAAAAGAAAACAGAGAAGACGATATGGGATTAGAAGGACTAAGAAAGTCAAAATTGTCATATAATCCAATATATATGGTTGAAAAATATACAATAATTCAAAAATAGTTTCTAATTGTTCGATTAGAAATTGTTTGAATATCAGGAGATGGAACATGATTAGATATTTAGAAAAAAACGAAAAACTGAATATCCGAAGTATTTATGAACAATGCTTTCAAGATAGTAAGGAATATACGGATTACTATATGAATAATTGTCTTAAGAATAATTTTGTTGCAGTTGATGAAGAGGACGGAGAAATTATTGGTGCAGTACATTTGATACCAAAGACTGTAACAACAGGTAAGCTTAAAACTAATGTATTTTATATATACGGTGTATCAACATTAGAAAAATACAGAAGAAAAGGTGTAATGAAATCAATATTCAAGTATATTCTTAGTGATATGTATGAAGATATGGAGGCATTCACATATTTGATTCCATCAGATGAGACAAACGCCATGATTTATAGAAAACTTGGCTTTGAGTATGTAATGGATAAAGAACTACAGAAAAAGGAAGAAGCAAGGAAAAAACCTAGCCATTCACTTATTCTTAGAAAGGCAGAGCCTTCTGATTTCCCAAGATTAGCAATTTTTGCTGAGTCGGCAATGGAAGAAAGGTATGATGTGTCTTTGACTAAAAATAGAGATTATTTTAAAAAAATGAATGATTTATTAGAAGTTGAGGATGGCAGAATCGAAATTTATGTTGAGAATAAGGTTGTTGTAGGATATCGAATAGTTGTAGATGATGAAGCAATTGAGGAAGTTCTTGACAATGAAACACAAAGTATGACATGGTTGCTAAATGAAAAAAAGCCATATGCCATGGCAAGAATTATAAATTTAAGAAAAACACTAAGACTTATAGGAATGAGAGGAGTAGGACAGTTTGTGATAGAAATTGAGGATTCAGTCCTTCCGGGAAATAATGGAAGATTTAAAATTTCCTATGAGCATACAAATATAAAAATGGAGCCAACAACTGAAGAAGCAGAGTTTCATGTTACAATTGGACAGTTGACACAACATGTATTTGGTTATAAATTAATTGATGGATTGCCTGAAGTCTGTATGAAGCACGGATTTTTTATTAATGATTATGTATAGAAATTATCATTACAAGTGTGTATAATCTATGTTGATATCTATGGATATAGGTTATTGATATTTATAGAAGGAAGTAAAAAGAGGGATTTAAAATGGGATTCATTCAATATTATAAAGAGCAGGTGGAAGTAATTAAGGATAGAGACCCTGCAATTAAAACAAATTTAGAAGCATTGTTATACCCAAGTTTTTGGGCAATATATAAATATAGAAAAGCTCATAAGTTATATGAAAAAGGACACGTATTTCGTGCAAGAATGATATCACAAAGAGCTGCAAGAAAGACTGGAATAGAAATTCATCCTGCAGCACAGATTGGTAAAGGATTATTTATTGACCATGGTCATGGAGTTGTTATTGGTGAGACAACAATAATAGGAGATAACGTAACTTTGTATCAGGGTGTTACATTAGGTGGTTCAGGAAAGGAAAAAGGTAAAAGACATCCAACTTTGCAGGATAATGTAATGGTTGGAGCGGGAGCTAAAGTATTAGGCTCATTTACAATTGGAGAAAATTCTAAAATTGGAGCAGGTTCTGTTGTTTTAGAAGAAGTGCCTCCGAATTCAGTAGTTGTAGGTGTACCGGGTGAAATTGTAAAACAGGATAATGTAAGAATGCCAAGGCTCGATTTGGATCAGGTTAATATGCCAAATCCTGTTCAGTTGGAAATAAAACAACTTAAAAAAGAAAATCTCGAATTAAAAGAAATAATGATGAAACTAGCAAATCATATTAAGGAGTAATAAGATGCAAATATACAATACGCTGACGAAGAAAAAAGAAATATTTAAACCGATAGACGAAAAACAGGTAGGAATGTATACATGTGGGCCTACAGTTTATCATTATGCACATATTGGAAACTTAAGAAGTTACATAATGGAAGATGTTCTTGAAAAAGAATTAAGATACGAAGGATATAATGTAAAAAGAGTCATGAACATTACTGATGTAGGTCATTTGTCAAGTGATGCCGACACAGGTGAGGATAAGATGCTTAAAGGAGCAAAAAGAGAACATAAGACAGTTCTTGAAATTGCAAAGTTTTATACAGATGCTTTCTTTAGCGATTGTAATAAATTAAACATCAAAAGACCTGATGTAGTTGAACCGGCAACAAATTGTATAGATGAATTTATTAAAATGATTTCCGGATTGTTAGAAAAAGGATATGCATATATCGCAGGTGGAAATGTATACTTTGATACATCAAAATTGGACAAATACTATACTTTGTCAAGCCATAATGAAGATGACTTGATGGTTGGTGTAAGAGATGATGTTGATGTTGATGAAAATAAAAGAAACAAGACTGATTTTGTATTGTGGTTTACCAAGTCAAAGTTTGACGATCAGGAATTAAAATGGGATAGCCCATGGGGAGTAGGATATCCGGGATGGCATATTGAATGCTCATGCATAAGTATGAAGCATTTAGGTGAAAATTTAGATTTGCATTGCGGAGGAATTGATAACATTTTCCCTCATCATACGAACGAAATTGCACAGAGTGAAGCATATATTGGACATAAATGGTGTAATTACTGGTTCCATGTTCATCATTTAAATGATAAGCAAGGTAAAATGAGTAAATCAAAAGGTGATTTTCTTACAGTATCTCTTTTAGAGAAAAAAGGATATAATCCACTTGTGTACAGAATGTTTTGCTTACAGTCTCATTACAGAAAACCATTGCAATTTTCGTATGAAGTATTAGATTCAGTTGCTGCAGGATATAAGAAATTAAAGAATAGAATTGCTAAATTAGACAAAGAAGGAACTGTTAATGAGGCAAAGGCAGCTGAATATAAAAAGAAATTTATAGAAATAGTTGGAAACGATTTAAATACAGCATCAGGTATTACTTTAATTTATGACTTATTAAAAGATGATGTAAATGATGCAACAAAGAGATACATTATTGAAGATTTTGATAAAGTATTATCTTTGGATTTATTGGAAAATGAAAATACACAGGAAAGTTCAGACGTAGATTCTGAAATGGAACAGTATATTAAAGAAAGGATTTTAAAACGAGCTGAAGCTAAGAAGGCAAAAGATTTTGCAACAGCAGATGCTATAAGAGAAGAACTCGCAGCTAAAGGAATTGTTTTGAAAGATACAAGAGAAGGAACAACATGGACAAAAGCGTAAATAATAACGACATTTTTAAAAGTATAAAAGAATCCATGGGATTAAAAGAAATTAATATTGTTGATTATTCACCTTTGACATTGGCTTACATTGGGGATGGAATTTATGAAATTGTAATCAGAACAATGATAGTTGATGAAGCAAACAGGCAGGTTAACAAAATTCATAAAGCAGCTGCAGATTTAGTAAAAGCTAAAACCCAATCAGATATGATACTTAGTCTTTATGAAGATTTGACTGAAGATGAGGCTCGTGTTTATAAGCGTGGAAGAAATGCTAAAGCTATAACAAGGGCAAAGAATGCATCAATGGGTGATTACAGAAGAGCAACAGGTTTTGAGGCTGTAATGGGATATTTATATTTGACTGAGCAGTCTGAAAGAATGATGGAACTTATAAAAAAAGGATTAAACAATATTAAAGAGGATAAGGAATAAGCTTTAAGATTAAGAGGAAATAGAATGAGATATAGCGAGTTGACTTTAGAAGGACGTAATGCTGTAATTGAGGCGTTCCGTGCGGGAAAAACAATCGATAAATTGTTTGTATTAGAGCATTGTCAGGAAGGCTCGATGAACACAATTATCAGAGAAGCTAAGAAAAAAGATACAATTATAAATTATGTTAAAAAAGAACGTCTGGATCAAATGTCTGAAACAGGAAAACATCAGGGAGTAATAGCGTATGTAGCTGCATATGATTATGCTACAGTTGATGATATTCTTGAAAGGGCAAGAGAAAAAGATGAACAGCCTTTCATTATAGTTTTAGACAATATTGAAGACCCACATAATTTAGGGGCAATAATAAGAACTGCTAATTTAGCAGGTGCACATGGAGTTATTATATCAAAACACAGAGCAGCAGGGTTAACAGCAACAGTTGCAAAGGCTTCAGCAGGTGCAATAAACTATACTCCTGTAGCAAAGGTTACTAATATAGCAAAAACAATTGAAAAACTTAAAGACCAAGGATTATGGTTTGTATGCGCTGACATGGGTGGAACAAGAATGTATGACCTTGATTTGAAAGGACCTATAGGTCTTGTTATAGGAAATGAGGGAGAAGGAGTAAGTAGACTTGTAAAAGAAAAATGCGACTTTATTGCTTCAGTGCCTATGTTTGGAGATATAGATTCCCTTAATGCTAGCGTTGCTACAGGTGTTTTAGCATATGAAATTGTAAGACAGAGAATGCTATAATATATTAAATGCTTTGTTTGATAGACAGAGAAGACTATAATGAATGAAATTCTGATAGAAAGATGATTATATAGTTTTAATTTTTTTAAAGTGTAATTAAAATTTAGCATTAAGTATTAAATAGAAAAAATAAGAATCAGCAAATCAGATGCTGATTCTTATTTTTTAGAAGCTCCCGACGGGACTTGAACCCGAGACCTCTACCTTACCAAGGTAGCGCTCTACCGACTGAGCTACGGGGGCTTAATTAATTTAACTTAAATGATAATAACATAAAGATAGTAAATAGACAATAGAAAAAAGTAAATGTAATTTATTTGATTGTACAAATTGTATTGCTTAATTGAAATGTTAACGATTAAAAAAATAAAATAATTGTGCAAAATTCATAAAAAAACATTGCAATATTGAAAAAGATTGTGCAAAATGATAAACTATATACAATTGGAAATTGGGGAATGATTATAATGAGCTATATGATGTGTTTGAAGGAGGACTTTTTTAATGAGAAAATTATCTAAGAAAATACTTTCTTTGTATGCAAAGAAAGCAATTATTGGCTTAGCATCAGTTGCGATGGTTGCGACTATGTCGTTGAGTACAATAAATGTGTCACCGGTTAAGGGAGCGACAACTTCATCAACGTTAGTATGGAGTGATGAATTTAATGGGAATTCTATTGACGCTTCAAAATGGGGATTTGAAATAGGAACAGGTTCAAATGGATGGGGAAATAATGAACAACAGTACTATACCAATAGAACAGATAATGCATATGTTGCTGATGGAGCGTTACATATTAGAGCTAAAAAAGAAGCGTATGGTGGAAAAAATTATACATCAGCAAGACTTAATACAAATGGAAAATTTACATTTACATATGGATATGTAGAAGCAAGACTTGCGCTTCCGTCTAGTCAGGGAATTTGGCCTGCATTTTGGATGTTGGGAGCAAATATTGGAAGTGTAGGTTGGCCATCGTGTGGTGAAATAGACATTATGGAAGCAATAAATGCAGAAAATAAAACATATGGTACATGTCATTGGAATGCAAATGGACATGCAGAATATGGAAAACCAACTGGAAATTTTGATATAACACAGTATCATACATACGGTCTCCAGTGGGATAATCAGTATATTAGATTTTTTGTAGATGGAAATAAATTCTATGAAATGTCAATAGCAAATAATGCAGGAGATACAGATGAATTCCACAAGCCATTTTATTTATTGCTTAATGTGGCTGTAGGTGGCAATTGGCCGGGATTTTCAATTGATGATAGTGCATTCCCACAGGAAATGAAAGTTGATTATGTTCGAGTATATCAGGACAATCCTTCATTTGATAGTTCATCATCAAATAATGTAGATAAAAACAATGGTGGAAATAGTGGTAATACGGGAAGTACAGGAAATACAGGAAATACAGGAAATACAGATACATCAAATACACCAGCTAGTGGAATGGGAATGAATTCGTCAGGAAACAATTCAGCTACAGCTTATGTAAATGATTCAAAATGGACAGATATTCATTATTCAGTAAATAATGGTGCACAGCAGAATGTAAGAATGACACAATCAGGAAATAAGGCAACATATACTATTAATGGATTGAAATCAGGAGATAATGTTAGTTATTGGTTTACATATTGTAATACATCAGGATATGTAAAAGATACATCAAAATACACATATACACATAACAGCAGTGGCTCATCATCAGGAAGCAGTTCATCAGGAAGCAGTTCATCAGGAAATGTAAATTCAACATCAGGAGATGTATATATTTATCAGGATATTAATTATGGTGGAAATACAGCATCTTTAGGAGTTGGAAATTATACATTAAGCAGTCTTTTGGCAAAAGGATTTAAAAATGATGATTTGTCATCTATTAAAGTACCTTTTGGATACAAAGTTACATTATATGATAATGATAATTTTGGTGGCAAATCAATGGTTGTCACATCAGACACTAATTGGATAGGCACAGCATTTAATGATAGAGTATCATCTATTAAAGTTGAAAAAGCAAGATATAAGATTGTTAATAAACATAGTGGACTTTGTCTTGATGTTGCAGGAGCAAATAAGGCAAGTGGTACAAATGTACAGCAGTGTGAGGCAAATGGAAATATAGCTCAGGAATGGGAGTTAGATTATAACAATGATGACTACACATATATTATTAAAAGTGCATTAACAGGAAAAGCTCTTGATATGGGCGGATGGTCACAGGATAATGGTGGTAATGCCATAATTTGGGATAATAATAAAACAGCTAATCAAAGATGGTATATTACTCAGGTTGATGGAGGATATGTATTCTTCATTAACAAGCATAGCAATAAGTCATTAGAAGTTGGCGGATGGTCTACATCTAATGGTGGAAATGTTCAGCAGTGGGATTATAAGGCTCAAGCTAACCAGTTGTGGAAATTTGAAATGGTTAATTAGGTTAAATTAAAAAAAGGCTCCGTTATTGAAAAATAATGGGGTCTTTTGCACGATTTATAGCAAAAAAATATATAAAGAAACTCAATTTCCAGATATTTACAATGTGTTGGAATTATTGACAAAAAATGCATATGTGATAATATAAAATGAGTAAAATAAAAAGAAGGAGTTACTCAAATATGAATAAAAAAGTTTTATCAGTTTTGGTAGATAATACATCAGGTGTACTTAATAGAGTAGCTGGTTTGTTCAGCAGAAGAGGTTATAATATTGATAGCTTAACTGTTGGAGTAACACAGGATCCTAGATATTCAAGAATGACAATTGTTGTAACAGGCGATGATGATATAATCGAACAGATTATTAAACAGATTGAAAAGCTTGTAGACGTAAATAAGGTTGAGGTACTTGAAGATAATAATTCAGTGTGCAGAGAATTGATTTTAACAAAAGTTAAGACAACACCTGAACAGAGACAGCAGGTTATGGCAGTAGCTGATATCTTCAGAGCTAAGATTGTTGACGTTGGTATAGATTCACTTATTATTGAATTAACAGGAAATCAGAATAAATTAGATGCATTCTTGAATCTTTTAGCTGATTACGAAATTTTAGAACTTGTAAGAACAGGAATTACAGGTCTTGCAAGAGGAACAAAATAATAAACAAAAATTATATCTGTGATAAAGCAGATTGGTTTTTAGTTGCTTTATGCAACAAATAATACATATATTTACGGAGGCGTAACAATGTCAGAAGCAAAAATTTATTATCAGGAAGATTGTAACCTTTCATTATTAGATGGAAAGACAATCGCAATCATCGGTTATGGTAGTCAGGGACATGCACATGCATTAAACTTAAAGGAATCAGGATGCGATGTCATTATTGGTTTATATGAAGGAAGCAAGTCATGGGCTAAGGCTGAAAAGCAGGGATTTAAGGTATATACAGCGGCAGAAGCAGCAAAGAAAGCTGACATCATCATGATTCTTATTAATGATGAATTACAGGCTGATATGTACAAGAAAGACATCGAACCAAACCTTGAAGCAGGAAACATGCTTATGTTTGC